>JBKKAT010000522.1:0-3027 GCA_046714535.1 Acidobacteriota bacterium
ATGCATGTGCGCCATCAAACGCGCCGGCGCCGAGCTTGAAACTGTTCTCTCCACCGAGTGTGATGTTCGCTTCAGCATTTCCTTTGGCGCCCACATACGCGTCGGCGTTCATTTGTGCATTGATATCAACTGTCTCATCACCGATATTGAGTGGCGGTGTTTTGTATCCGGCTTCGTAATGAGCGCCAATGATCTCAACGCTCCCTTTTGCGCCAAGCCCCGCGGTGACCGTCTTCTTGTCAAGATCAACCCCTGCTTTGTAGTAAATCTCTCCACTCAATCCCAGAACTTGCGTGGAGCCTTTAGCGTAAGCAGTTCCCCATTCTCCTTCTGCCTTTTCATCGATTTTTCCAAACTCAGCCAGATTCCATGAACCTTTCAGTTCACCGACCGTGGTTCCACCACCACTGCCAAGAGAGCTAATGTTTTCGGGCATGTGCGTATTACCCATGGTTTCCGTATCCGATGTGGAAATTCGGGTTGGGTCAGGTCCGAATTCTTTGCTGGTCTTCTGCTCATAGGTTGTCTGGATCTTGTTCTCTGTAAAGTCTTCCAGTGTTTTTCCCAGTCCGCTTTCCGCCGGTTCCGGAGATGGTGGCGGAGCTGGTACTTCATCATTCGATAGAAAATTGAACACCTCAGAAGCATCGACTTTTGTATCCGGCGGCGGCTCGGGTTTGCCGAGAGCCATCGGTTCTTGATGTGCAAAAAGATTGGAATAGTTGATGGCCTGATCTACATTCACAAAGCCATCTTGAGCCTCTGCGATCCCCAAACCTCCCGCCGGTTGCGGCGGCGGTTGGGGAGTTACTTCCGGTTCAGGTTCAGAGGAAACCGTGACCGGATTAAAATTTGTAAGCCTGTTGATCATCTTTTATCCTCCATGATCAATAACGCACCGTTTTCCATTGAATCCGATCATTCCGGTGTTATTTATTTTTTTTACTGAAGAAATGAGTGGATTTTCTTTCGAATCGTGCGTTTCTGTATATGACGATAGAAAAATCCGCTTCCGTTACACTGCGCGAGGTCAATGACCGAATCGTTGAGGCAGCGAATGCCCAACCGGTTGAGTCCATTGAGCAGGCGATTCAATCGTTCGGATGGGTTTCTATTCCAGATCGTTACAATGCGGTCGATCCGCAGAATGAGAAGACCGCCCGTTTGTCAGGCTATGTGGAATCCCCTGAAACATATTTAAACCACGCGTCAAATAAGGAAGCTTCATCCATGAGTGAAATTGTGTCTATGCAAGAGGTGCTGGGGAACTTTAAGGTTCCTCATTTTCGTTTTCAGCAAGGCGTATCCTCCTTTTTACAATGCGGAATCCCTGAAGCGTTGGCGAGTTTAAAAATTCCATGGAACGCCACTTCTGTCAGGCCGCAAGTACCGGAGCCGTTCAGTACTCTGATCACTCCTGAAACTTTGCGAAATCCCGATCCAAAGCGGTTTCAAGGCTCGATACAGGCTGTTACGGAAATGTTTACCACTTTGAAGAAAGTGGTGGCGGCGAATACCGATCTTCAAATGAACATGCTTCGTTTTGTGCGCGCGTAGGATTGAGAAATGCCGGGAGTCGATAAATCAAAAATTCAGCGATTTCAAAAAGGGGAACTGAAGTTTGTTCAAGTCTTCAACATTAATGCTGCGCAGATCGCTTCTTTGCTTGCCTGTGGCCATAACTATTTTTCGGAAGGAAAACTGGATGAGGCGAGAAAGATTTTTGAAGGACTGGCCGTGCTGGATCCCGGCAATCCTTATGTGCAAACGATGCTGGGCGCAATCTATCAGCACGCGGAGCTTTTCGATTGGGCGATTCTTCGTTACACCATGGCCCTGAAAATCTTTCCACAAGACATTACGGCGCTAACAAACAGGGCGGAACTCTTTCTAAAAGAAGGACGGTTTCTGGAAGCGGCCAGTGATCTACGTCAGGCAATCGATTTTGATCCTCAAAAAAAGCATCCCACCTCACAACGAGCACGCTTGCTTGCCATCATAGCCGCAAAATCCCTGCAAAGTGCCAGACAGAACCGCAAGTGAATTATTTCACGCCAGCCGAAGTAACGGATCTTTTAGTAGTGCTCATCTCGTTTTTTCTTTTTTTCTGCATCCATGAGGTTTCTGTAAAACGTGCCGGCAACTTCATCCACATCAGCAGTGATACTCCGTTTCGGCTTTTCGTTTTTATCTTTGATTCCGAATAAGGATCGGAAGAAGGATACGATCGCAGAAAAGATTTTATCGATCAATCGATTGCCTGAGCATTGATAATAGGGATTCGACCTCGCACTTGCCACATCCATTTTACTACTTCCGGCTGTTTTTCGCGGACCGAAATGCCTTCTACTATTCCGGACCGGCTTCCTGGGCCATGTTTTCGCGAATTTCGTCAAGGTGGGTACGAAGGTAACGAGCGGGTAAAGAGTTGTACGGCGTCATCATTCCTGCGGGACTTGCTACCAGCCAATCGGTGAGTTGTTCCGGGCCGAAAACGTATTGCTTGCCTTTCTCCAGATCGACGTAAAAAGGTTCATTCATCAGAGTGCAATCAATTTCGTTGTCAGTCGTTTTGTTTATTTCGAACCACATGTGTTCCGCATTGTCTGAGTCGGTGGTGGGAATTCCGATTTTAACGGCTCCGGTCACTTCAAACTCCGAAAACTCTTCCATCAAAGATCGAAAATACCTGAAACTTTCCTTGGCCCTGACAGACATGAGCAGGCTGGCCTCTTTTGAGAAAGAGATCATTCCTCGTTCCGGAATTTCTTGAGTAAGAAAAACAGAGGGGCGAACCTTTTTGAATGCTTTCAAGAGCCCGCCGCGTGGCTCGCAAATCACAAATCTCCGCGATACATGCTCGCTGTCTGCTTCCCTGAATGTATTCACTGAATGTTGATATTGCCGCTGGAAATCTTTCACCGGAACGAAACTGACATCTCCATCAGGAATGGCAAGAGGAAACGGGTTTTTCTGAATATCTGATCCCTTTTCCAGAATGCCGAAAGCGATCGCTCTGTGAAAATC
>JBKKAT010000523.1:0-15950 GCA_046714535.1 Acidobacteriota bacterium
AAATTTGTAAAAATGACTGCTTCGAAACGGCAGGCTCCGACTCTATGTTGGATGAGAGAATGCGAGGAAACTTCCATCACACAGGCTTCGCATTTTTCCTCCACCATTGCTGCGAGCATTTGCTGCAGGTCAAGCGATTCGGGAGTGGTAAGCACTGCCTGTCTTAAAAAGTGTGAACCGCGGTACTGAACAGTGCCCAGCAGGCCACATTGAATTCCGGCCGCTTCCAGAGCAGAATGCAGCAGGAATGTGCTTGTTGTTTTACCGTTTGTGCCGGTGACTCCGAAAAGTTTTAAATGTTGCGAAGGGTGTCCATAGTAACCTTCGCTCAAGATTGCGAGCGCAAGGCGTGGAGAATCAACATAAATTCGTATGAGTTTTGTTCGTACTTCCATGTTCGTCAGAATTGCTACCGCACCTGCAGCTTCGGCATCGGCGATGAATTGCGCGCCATGACAATTAAATCCGGGAAGGGCCACGAAAAGATATCCGGGCTCGATTTTTCTGGAGTCGTATGCTAGACCGGAGATGTCGATGTCGAGATTGCCAGAAGCGTCATATTTCTCCAAATAGGAGAGAAGCGTACGTAGATTCATTCTTATTTTCTAACAACATTCCGATCTGGTAGCGTGACGTTCTGGCTTATAGTACCTAACGTAATAATAGAAAGATCATCCTGGGTTAACAATGATCCTGCAGGGGGCCATTGTTTAATCACCGTACCGGTGCCCACCAATCGAAAAGGCCTGTTTACTTTTGAGAAGGCCTGCACGATTTCACTTGCGGTTTTTCCATAGAAAGAAGGCATCACAAGCCCGGAGGCCTCGTCGTCGTCAGTGGCTGTCTCGAGCTTGTGATGCTGTTCAGGAGGAGCGTAGGATACCTTCTCTATACCTTCCGGTATTTTGGTTGCGTTTCCATCGCGGGGGAGCGCGGATGCAACTTGAATTGCAGGGTTATTGAGTATCTGATCAGGGGGAATGTCCAGATACTTTAACACCTGTTGTCCGATTTTCCGGAAGAGAGGGGCAGCTACTCTCACACCATAGTGTTCCTATTTTGGACCACGGATTAGAGCAATCATCGCAAAGGCCGGTTTGTGGGCTGGAACATAACCGACAAAAGATGCAATATAGCCGCCATCAGCATAGCTACCGGATGGGCCGATCACCTGGGCTGTTCCGGTTTTTCCGGCTCCCGAATAGCCGGGAATCTCTGCCTTCAATCCGGAGCCACCTTCGTCCATAACGGACTCGACAAAAGTTTGAAGTGTTGAAATGGATTCGTGTTTGATTGGCAAAGATTGTGGTTGAGGAAACACAGTCTGTTTCAACTCACCGGTCGAATCAGAAATCTTAGAAACAGTATGTGGTGTTGGGAGATAACCTCCATTGCTGATAGCGCTCATCATGCGAACCACTTGAATCGGCGTGACACCTATTTCCTGTCCGATTGAAATGGCGCCGATGGAAATCGCCGACCATCGATTGGGATGACGTAAAATGCCAGGGGCTTCGCCTGGTAAATCGATTCCTGTCTTTTGACCGAATCCGAAAGCTGTTGCGTATTGAAATAAGGATTGCGGTCCCACGAGCATCCCGATCTTAATGGTGCCAACGTTGCTGGATTTTTGAATGATCTGCCGGACATTCAACACGCCAAATGGCTTGTGATCCTTCATGATGTGGCCATTTACGCTGATTGCTCCGTGCTGACAATCGAATTCATCTTCAGGCGTCACAAGATTGCGATCCAATGCAGCGGAGGCAACAACCGGTTTGAAAGTCGAACCCGGTTCGTAGTAGTCCTGGATTGCGCGGTTCTTCCAGCGATGGGCGGGATACTGACTGTAGACATTTGGATTGAAAGTGGGTTCATTTGCGAGAGCCAGAATTTCGCCCGTATAAGGATTCATAATGATGACCGCGCCGCTTTCGGCCCTTTGTTCTTCCACGACCGCGCGTAATTCTTCTTCCGCTATATGCTGAATTGCCGCATCGATTGTCAGCTGAATTGTCCGCCCTGCAGTAGGCAGCGCGCTCGCGCCCGAGTAAAGCAGCCTTTTTTTCGCGTCACGCAAAGCAGGCAATTTGCCCGGAACGCCGCACACAACCGATTCGTATTGAAACTCGACGCCGCTCAATCCTTTGTTATCCATTCCAACAAAGCCAAGCACATGAGCAGCAAGTTCTTTATTGGGATAAAAACGCCTGCTTTCTTGAGTGAAATAGATTCCTGGCAAATGCTGTTTCTTTATCTTGTCGGCTGTCTGTTGAGAAATTTTGCGTGCGATCCAGACAAAAGTGCGTTTTTTTGAAGCGGATGCCATTTCTTTTTCATTCAGCGGCACGATTTTGCCGATTGCCCGAAATGTGGTTGCAGGATCATCGCCCATCGCTTCGGGAATGGCATAAACAGAGGTCATGGGAACGGAAATGGCCAACGGTCTGCCCTTACGATCGACAATCGGGCCCCGTTCGGGAAGCAAAGGGATCACACTATTTCGTTGTTTGTTAGCTCTGGCAGTGTAGTATTCGTGCTGAATGACCTGGACATAGAAAAGTTTTAATAAAATGATGCCGGTCCAAATCAGGCAGAGAAGTAGTGAGAACTGAAAGCGCGAACGCATGAGTCCGGTTGCGCCTCTTTTACTTCGGTGCTGGTATGGTCTGGCGATCATTTTTTGTTTGCTTCGATAAAATGACAATTTGATCTGGATTCGGTTTCACAAGATTGAGTTCAGAAGAAGCGATTTCCTCCACTCTTTTTAAAGAGCGCAATGCCTCACGCTCGAGAATCAATTTCTGGCGCTGCTCTTTGATCAGTCGTTGCTGGGTATAGATGTCTCGCATCTTGTAACCCATGCTCATAATTTCCACACCCCTCCATATATAAGAGACGATCCCCAGTACAATCAGAGAGCAGGAGACAAGGATCAGCATCAAGCTCCGAAACTGAACAGGGTCCCGTTCTTTGACCGGTTCCTGCTTCGGCAGTCTGTTCGACTGTATGTAGACTCTGTTCATATAACGATGCTTTCTTTAACACAGAGACACAGAGTTATAAAAGTTTTTCTCTGTGCCTCTGTGTTGAATTCATGCTTTTTCTTTTAACCATTCGGTCCACATTTCGTGTGGGGCCGGACCAATGATCTTTTCAATTGCGCGAAGTTTAGCGCTTCTGCTAGCAGGATTTGCTTCCAATTCCTTCGCAGAGGCGGTGACTGGCTTTTTTGTCAGCGATTTGGACAGCGGCTTGCCGCCACAGATGCATTGCAGAATTCGTTTCGGACAACGGCAAGCCGCCGATAAAAATTGAAATGTTTGCTTGATGATTCGGTCTTCCAGAGAATGAAAGCCAATCACGACCAATCGACCACCGGATGCAAGTGAGTCAAACGCATCGAACACAAACTTGTCCAGTCCTTCCAATTCTCCATTTACCGCAATCCTGAGAGCTTGAAATGTTTTTGTTGCGGGATGAATCTTGTCACCCGGCCTTCTTCTTTTTACGCTTTCTATAATTGCTGTGAGTTGCGTGGTTGTTTCGATGGGAGACTTCTTTCGTTCTTCGAGGATTCTGTTTGTGATCGCCCTTGCAGCCGGCTCCTCTCCGTATTGCCGGATCAATTTCAGGAGTTGTTCGGCAGAGAAATGGTTGATGATCCATTCGGCGGTGAGGGGTTGCCGGCGATCCATTCGCATGTCCAGGGGGCCCTCTTTTTGGAAACTGAAGCCGCGGTCAGCCGTAGTGAATTGCAGCATGGAAGGCCCGAGGTCCACAAGGATTCCGTCCGGTTCAGGTGACTGAGTCCGATCTAAAATACCCCTCAACATCCGATAATCCTCGTGAACCACGGTTAGGCGGTTCCTGTAAGAAATCAGGCGACTTTCTGCAAATCGCACTGCCTCTTCATCTCGATCCAACGCCAGCAGTCTTCCATCGGGCGCCGATACCTCAAAAATTTTCTCGGCATGCCCACCCATCCCCAGTGTGCAGTCTACGTAAAATCCACCCGGCCGGCAGTTGAGAAAGTCTATGCTTTCCTTGATTAATACCGGCGTATGCATTCGTCTGCACGCTTGTAGCGCCGTCTCCACGGCGACGCAAAGTCACAGACGAACTCACGCGGAACCCGGTGTAGGGTTCCGCGCAGTTCAGGGGTCTCGGATGTCTCCGAATAAACTCATGCTCTTGATCTTGCTCATGCTCTTGATCCTTTGAGTAGGATCATGAGCACGATCATGAGCATGAGAAGTTAGGCTAAATTCCTAACTCTGATAACTGTAAAAGATCTTGTTCGGTAATCGACTCTTCGGCGATGCGTTTTGCAAATCGATCTTCGTTCCAGATGTCCAGATGATCGATTTTTCCTAATACACGCAATTCGCCGCGGATAGCAGCGGAGTCCCTCAGTGTAGCTGGAACCAAAATTCTTCCCTGTTTGTCCATGGTCACTTCGCTTCCGAAATAATTCACGCGATCCAGATACTTGCGTCGGGAAGGATTGAGGGAGGCGGTTTTGATCAGTCGCTCTTCACGAGCTTCCCAAACCGTAAGTGGGACCGCAAAAACATTCTCTCCAGTGAGGCTGGTGATAAAGTAGTCATACCCGTAACTTTTCACCAGTATGTCTTTAAACATGGTAGGAATTTTCAATCGACCCTGTTCGTCGACCGTGGCAAGAGTACTGCCGCGTAAATTTGGTTTTCTTTGCGCAGCCATGTTTGTCCCTAAACTAACCGAGGAACTCCTATTGCATCCATTTTTGGCCTTTTTTTACCTGCGGCCAGTATGCGCTGATTTTGAGGGCTTGTCAAGCAATTTGCTTACGGAAAACCGTCAAGTCGCCCGGAGGCCAGGAAATGAAAGTTTTTGATTTCTACCTGTTATAATTTGGACGAGTATGGATGATCAGTATCCGCAGTACCCGCCACCTGTTCCTCCGCCGGTTCCGCCTCCGAAGCCTCAGGAAGCGGGAATTGGAAAATATGCCCTGATTGCGGGCGGTGGTTGCCTGCTTTTTTTGATTTTTGCGGCAGTGGTAGGTTTTTTTATTTATTACGTTTTCAAAGTTACCGCTGATCCATTAAAGGTTGTCAATTTGCAGTTGGAAGCGCTGAAAGACAACAATCTCGAAAAAGCTTACACGTACTGTTCGGCTAATTTTAAAGAAATAACGAACTATCAGAATTTCCAAACCTTTGTAAGTGGAAATCCCCTGTTGAAAAACGCCAAAGAATTTACATCCAGTAACCGGGAAATTACGCAAGGAGTAGCAAAACTAAAAGGAAATCTTGTAAGCAAAGAAGGCTCTACGTTTCCGGCTGAATACCATCTTGTTCGCGAGGGTCGCAGTTGGAAGGTTCAATTTATTGATCTTGGGAAATCGGGACTGGCTCAAACACAGGAACAAAAGCCACCTGAACCAGGCATCGAAGAGAAAAAGAATCCGCTCGATAATGTATTCAAAAAGAGCGCTTCTTCCGTTCAACTGGAAAATGTGAATATCGAACGAGCACAAGAAGGGGATGTTGCTGTCATTACCGTTCGATTTAGAGTTGTGGGATTTGGAATAGATGAAAGTGGAGCCCAGCCGAGAATGCATCTTGTTCAGGATTTAAAGACTTATGGTCCGGATGGAAACCTTCTTCCGGAACTATCCATGGATGCCATTAAGACGATGGAAGAATTCGGTAACTACGGATATGCGGACCTTTGGAATTCATTGAGGATACCGACAGCCTATCCGCGAGGCCGGTATGAATGCCACATAACAGTTCACGACAAAGTATCCGGGCGTGACACAACTTCAACCGCCGAATTCGAACTCTAGCGTCCTGTAACGGATCAGTATTACCTTACAACCTTGTGTTCACGGCACGAGCTTCAAACTGCACATTTTTTAACTTCAGCCCAAAATGTAGGCACTGTTGCGGCGGCATCAAGTGTTTCCCTCCTCTCAAAGACTGTTGGCACAGGTTTTGTTAGATGCGACGATGGGGGGAGTTTTTACAGGGAGGCATGAAGCGATGAGTAAAGTAAACTGTGCTGTCCTTTCACTTTTGACATTTCTTTTTTATTGCACTGTCCTTGAAGCAGAGCGATTAACGGTTTCTCCGGAGCAACTCCTGATTACTGCAAAAGCAGGAGACACCGTTCCTGGCGCTATCTATGTTGCATCTTCTCATGCGCGACAGAAGAAGATTCAAGTGTCGATCATCGATTTTCTGAAGGATGAACAAGGCAATTTTCAGGAATTCAAGTACAACGATCATTTGCGAAGCGGCAGAACCTGGTTGGAAGTAGACCAAACAGAATTCATTACTCCGCAAGACGGTCAGATCCAGCTGCGAGTTACCGCGCGGATACCAATAGGCGCCTCTGGTAGCTATTGGGCGGCCATTGATATCGCTTCGGGTCAAGTATCCCTGGCATCGATTCCTGTTGTCATTACAGTACAAGGTACAGAACAACCAGATCTAGTGATCAGCGCACCGGAAGTCGTTCGATTGGCAAACGGAGTGCTGGAATGTCATTCCTTTGTGGAAAACAAAGGCAACACCGCAGTCCTGATCCGTGGCGCGTTTACCCTGGAGAAACATGTGTCTTCTGAAAATACTGAAGGGTGGCAGATCGCGGAAGTGGGTCCGCTCACGTCACTTCCCGGAACAAAAATGAAGATCAAGGGAAGTCTAAACTGGGCTGAATCTCTGGATGGGTTGCAGGTGAATTCCTATCTGCGATACGGAGCTCGACCGGGAGACATTGCGATAGCAAAAGGGAAGTAACCGGCCAATTATTCTTCGTACCGGCCACCGAGGTGTTGAGCAAGAAACTTTTCGGCGGCTTCATAGAAACGCAACCTGTTTTCCGGTTTTGCAAAACCATGTCCTTCATCCGGGAAAAGCAGATACTCATGGGGAATCCCTTTTTCCTTCATCGCTTCCACAATCTGTTCCGACTCAGCTTGTTTCACACGTGGATCATTGGCTCCCTGCGCGATCAACATGGGAATCTTAATTTCATTGACACGCCAAAGGGGAGACCGTGAAATCAGGAAGTCTTCTTCGGTATCCGGATTTCCCACCCGCTTATGAAGGATTGCCAGAAAAGTGGACCAGTACGCCGGAATACTTCGAATGAAAGTGATGAGATTGCTCGGGCCAACAATTGCCACAGCGCAGCGAAACAGATCGGGAGTAAACGTGGCGCCTACCAGGGCAGCATAGCCGCCGTAGGATCCGCCATAAATCGCAATTCTTTTTGGATCCGCAAAACCTTGATCCACTGACCACTGTACAGCATCCACCAGGTCCTGATGCATTTTGCCGGCCCACTCACGGTCTCCGGCATTTAAGAATTGTTTTCCGTATCCTGTCGAACCGCGAAAATTTATTTGCAAACAGATATACCCGCGGTTTGCAAACCACTGGGCTTCGGGATTGTATCCCCACGTGTCGCGATGCCACGGTCCCCCATGAACATTCAAAACCATCGGGTTGTTCGAACGAGATTGTTCTGGAGGAACCGTAATGTAACCGTGAATGGTCATACCATCGCTTGATGTAAAAGAAATCGGCTGCATCGAAGCCAGTTTGTAGTTTTTCAGCTCCGGCCTGTGATCAAAAAGAAAAGTCGCTCTGTTCTCTTCGAGATTGAATAAGTAATAGGGTACGGGGCCGTTGTCAGCGGTAAATCCCACAATCCAGTTCTTGTCTGCATTGTCGCGGCTGCTCAAAAAGAAATCTCCGGGATGCAGTTTGCGAATGGTCGAGATATCTTCCGAAATCGATGAGTCCAAAATGACCCACTCATCACGGGCTTTCGAAAAACTTACAGCCTGAATTTCGTAGGTGTCCGGATGCACTATCAAGTCTCCGACATCATATTCCGCGTCTTCCAAAATGATATCGCCTTTGCCGGTGGCGATCTCCATCTTCAGCAGACGCGATGCGTTTACATCTCGCGAATCCTTCAAGTACAAATACTTTCCATCTTTGGAAAAAAAGAGCGGAGCGCTTGATAGACTATCTTCCTGTTCCCAGATGGCCGCCGTCTTCCAATCATCCGATTCTGTTTCACGAACTAACAAACGAAAACCCCCATCCGGAGTTGCTTCCAGGGCGCCTCTAATTTTAAGATAAAAGTCGGAAACCCATCCCGCATAGGTTCCAGGGTTTTTTGCGCGCAATGTGATTTTTCCACTGGGAATATGCAAGTGATAAACATCGTGAAGTTGATTATTTTCCCGGTTCATGGCAAGCAGAAGTTCATCGGGAAAATGTTTGTTGTACTGGATGATCTGCACCTGAACATTTTCAAATGGTGTAAGGTCCCGGATTTCTCCTGACTCCAGATGGACTGCATAAAGTCGCCAATTCTCGTTTCCTCCGATGTCCTGCAAATAAAACAGGTGTTGATTGTCTTCACCCCAAAAATAGATGCGAACCCCGCGATCGGTGTCTTTGGTCACAGGAATGAAGTTGTCTGTATTCAGATCGCCAACCCAGACATTCAAGACATTATCGACCGGCGCAAGGAACGCGAGCTTTTTTCCATCCGGTGAGACTTCAGGATTTGCTCTGACCGGATTGCCAAAAAGCACCGTTCGCGGAATGAGTTCAACCATCTATGCAACCTGTAATTCAGATGTGCATTGAGGACAACGGGTCGCCTTCAGTGGAATGGTTGCGATGCAATACGGACAGTCTTTTGTAGAGGGAGGGGGCGCTTCTTCGCCCGCTCGCAAACGATTGATTTGCTTTATTAGAAGAAACATGACAAAAGCAACGATAAGGAAATCAAAGACCGTTTGCAAAAAAAGTCCGTAGTTAATCGTTGCCGCTCCTGCTTTTTTCGCTTCTTCCAGCGTTTCGTAACTTCCGGAAAGGCTGATAAACAGATTGTTGAAATTGACATTGCCCATGATCAATCCGATCGGAGGCATGATCACATCATTCACGAACGAAGTGACAATCTTGCCGAATGCTCCGCCCATGATAACCGCCACTGCCAGATCGACAACACTCCCCCTGGCAGCAAATTCTTTGAACTCTTTCATGAATACTATTGGCATTGTTTTACTCCTTTGTGGACTTTTTCATTTGCATGGTTACATCTTCCCACTTGTAGGGGGTTTTAGGCAAAGAGTAGAAACTTCGGTCTTCCAATAAATTGTAGCTATTCCCGAAAAGTAAATTGAAAATGACTCGAAAGGTGTTGACCGGAGTCATGGAATCGTAGAGCAAGCTTTCGTCCGATACACGGATGGCATTGAGTATGGAGAATCTTTCTTGATAGAAGGGGGCCCCTCGTTCGGGCGCAAGGAAACTGGAGCCATGATCACCTTGAAGAATGATCAAAACGGGGCGGTTTCTACTTTCCAATATTGCCTGTACGGTAGATTGAATTCGCTTGTTTAAGTACGTCAGCTGGTCTTGATACTGTTGCGATAAATCTTTGCTGGAGGGATCGCCAAAATCTTTCCAGAACTGAAGTGAAGACTTTTCAGGGGACCGTTCTTCACCATTTGGCCCAAATACAAAAGGAGGATGAAGCGCCATGATGTGAGCAAACACAAAAACAGGTTTGGACGGATCCCTCGGATCCGGAAGGTGATCCAAAATGTAAAGAATTCTGCTTCGTTGCACTTCATACCGGCCGATATTTTTAAATACCACCCACGCGGGAGTTGTGTCCAGAAGAGCCTCATGAAATTCGTTTAAGAACCATCCTGTCGCAAAAAAATGATCCACGTTCTTTAATTCCGTGTGAAAATAACCTGAATCAAATGCCGCCGTGACATAGCCTTGTCTCTTGAGAAATTCGATCACGTGGTTTCGTTGAATCAAATCCTTCAAAAACCATCGGTTGTCGGATTGGCGTTTTTCCTCCGGTATGAGCCGGTCGATGTAATCAAGGTTCAGGGCGGAAGCCACAGACAACGATGTTCCGGGATAATTTGAATGGGAATCTTCAAGAATCCTGAACCCTTTCTTTTTAAGAAACTCTAAGAACTTGGAATTATCGTACTGATGGATTTCATTCAGGATATCGTGTCGCGGATACCCATCCAGAATGATGTAAAAAATGTCGGGAGCTTCTTTTCCGGCGATCGCTTCCGTTTCCGATGATGTTCCGGCCTTCCAGCGGAAACTGGCGTTGTAAGAAAAGATCACGTTTGCAAGTGCTAGTGAAACCAGAGACAGGCCAAGAACATTGAGCAGGAAAGTGCATTTTTTCCAGTCCCGGATCTTTTTGTAAGTAAGAAATACGAGGACCGCAAACAATAATCCGTACAAACTGAGGACGAACTTCTGTTCACCCAGAATTCCAAAACCTAGAAGACCGGCCTCTTCTAGAAAGTGATAGAAGTGACCGTAAGAAAAAAAAATGAGTAGAAACAGGGATAGAACAAAAGCGCTTCTTAGTCTGTTTTTCGAGAATTTCCAGAGGAAAGCGAAAACAGGAAGCGTAAATAGAAGGGAAACGAGCAACGGTCCTGTCAGAACTCCGGGCGGAAATTCGGCGACATTTCGCGAGTACAAAAAAAGAATGGGATAGATAGCAAATAACAGGGGATGGAATGGTTTTACAAACATCCGCTCTATCGTCTGTGCATCAAATACACAGTACGCTCAGAGCCATTGATCTTCGTTGAATCTTTTATTGCAAAAAAACTACTGAACTCCCTTTCGAATGCATCCTGTGTGTAAGTTGGGAAGATATCTTCGCGAGTGACCAGAAGTCTCTGAACCTGAGAATCGCTTTTGGGAACAAATTCGATGATCAACGAGTGGCACAGCCGTGAAAAGTACTCGGCAACTTTTGCGAGAGGCACATTGTTTGAAATAGCAAGGTGATGCACCAAAGCAAGAGCCAGGATGGTATCTGCAGGGCCTCTCTCTTCCAGGGACAAACGCTCCTTGTTTTCATATCCGATAGCGGGGCTCGGGTTGGTCAAGTCCAGGAGCAATGGTAATAAGTGAGTTTCTTTCTTTTCCTTGACGTGCCTGTAATTCTTTTCAACCGCCACAGGATCGATGTCAAATGAGATTGTCTGGATCTCCTGATCGGAGCCGAGCCTGCTAAAAATTCCTGTGTTTGCTCCCAGATCCCAAAGCAGTTTCGGATTCGTTTGTTTCAGATAATTTTGTACGGTGGATCTCTTATGATCGAACGCGCCTTCCGTATAGTTTGTGCTTTCGTAATAACTGCCCCATTCTGTTCCTTCCGCTTTCCATTCCAGACTCCGAATTGCAGATTCGAGGCTATCGATTAACGCCCGCAATTGGAAAGAGCTGATCTTGTACTGGCCTTTGTTTACAACTTTTGAAGCATAACGTTTTTGACTTTTTGCATGAAGATGCACGTGCGTAAAAAGAGACGGTTTGAACCGCGTTCGAAACGGAAGAAGGCCTGCTGCTAAATCCAGCGGGAGACCATCTATGTAGATCCGGAAAAGTTGATTTAAACGTACATCCCGGTTTGACATCAAAGCCAGCGGTGCCAAAAAATGCTGACAGAACTGACGATAGGCAATCCAGGGCTCTCCTTCTTTATACAATTCAAAGGACAGAGTGTCGATCATGACAGGCTTGCCATGAAGAAATTGAATGTTAAATGCGCTTGCGTCTTTTAACATCATTCCTTTCACGAGAGCTGCTTTCTGTAGTTCCAGAGTCGCAAGCGCAGCATCCTTCAATTGACTGAAGCACCACTCGTATGGATAAGAAAGGAAAGGAATGAACTTGGGTCTCAGAATCTTATAAGCAGAATCATGAAAAGCGAGATTGAGACTCGATTCCTCATGAGGAAGCAACAGTTTTGAGCGAACCAGATCTTCATACAGGCCTGATTGAATCAGGTGATCGTAATGTTCCTGATAGCTCTGTTGTACCTGGCGGTAGAGAATTCCTTCACTTGTAAAAACGAAGCCGCTAGGATCCCGGAAAGATGCAGGATTAACTTTGCTCGCTGCCGGCATTCTCGTTGTTTTTCCCACCGGTCCTGGAGAAGAATGCTTTGATGTTTCGCCAAAACATTTTTAACGTAAACAGGACTGCGAAGAAACTCGCCACAAGCAATTGAAGGACGTAACTTCCACTGCCCGGATCAATATAAGCTTCCGAGTTCTTCGTGAATACAAAAAGAAGTAGGGACAAAATAAGAACCAGATGTTTCATTAGAATCTCTCCAAAACGCTCTATGATACTACAACAAGAGTGGTGAAGGTTAAGAGTTAAAGGTATCTGGCGTTTTTTGTCAAGGTTGGGAGCGCGTGAGAGGATACTCAGAACTTGATTTGTGGCTTAGGGGATTCGGGCTGAGAACCCGAATCCCTTTAAGCCGCTTTAATTTTTCTCTACGGGGCCGGTTTTCCATGGCCTCCGTTCAGTCCCTGATGTGGCAAGGCATAGAACGGAAATTCAGTAAGATAAGCTTTGTCATTTTGGTTCACGCTGTCCCCTAAGCCTGCCGCTGGGTTTCCGGTCAGGATCAGGCTGATGAGGACATCACTCACATCCACCTGAGTGTCTTTCGGTGTTGCACCACCTCCAATTTTTCGGCCGTTGGGAAACTGAGAGTCTGTTGCAACGTCAAGTCGAAGGACATCCCCGGTTTTACCAGCTTCAATCGGTACATGGTGACAACCTGCTGCCGGTATGTTGTCCAGGTTGATGACCTGCAAAATATCGACGCGACCGGTCTTTAGAGTGTCTACCGTGGCCTGGGGCACACCGAGTGCGCGATAAATCCCAAGAAATTCCACGTCGCGTACGAGAATCGGATTCAAGAAGTAGCTGGCAAAGTTGGCAACATCTGTCAGCGGAGTCGTGCGCAAATATTTGCCCTGGTCCTGCGTTCCAATCAATGCAGCGTTCACAAGGGGTAATCCTTGACGGCCAACCTGGACCCAGGGACCGCTCTCTACGTCAACGCCGTTTTTCTTTAACGTGCGGTTTTTCCTGCGGCTTGCGGAGGCCCAAACGGAAAGAAGAGTGTCATCACCGCATGTGCCGTTATGGGGGATCGGTCCGCCCAAAACTGCTGTGGTTGGCACTTCCAGCGCCATCACATTCAAGTTGAAACCCGCAAAAACATCCTCCGCTTTGCTCCTGCGGCCACCAGGAAGGTTTGCCAGGTTTATGATGTCGAAAATTCCTTTTTCATCGAGCTGATAGGCATCATCCATTACTCCCACAAAAGCGCGACCCTCAGCGCCCATATCGCAGATGAAACTTTGCACGAATTCTTTATTGTAGAGTCCATCTTCAAATTGGGTGGGATTATTTCCATCATAGCCCGTGAATGGTCCCAGACCATAAGCGATCCGATCCGTGGCTGGACCCACGTTGGGCGGTGCCATCTTGCAGTTGCTTCCGATGACGCTCCGCTGACCGCCACTAATTTTAGTGACTGAGTATGTAATCTGCTGCCCGCTCAGTTGCACCAGCAGTTCCTTTCCGCCTCCTGGAGGCAGGCTGAGATCAGTGTTGTCGACGCGGGTCGGTTTTCCACAATCCAGCTTAATTTGATAAGTTACTTCGTCATCGAGACTGCCAATGCCTCTAGAAATGTGAAATTCGTATAAAACATTGCAGCCCAATCTGGTTTGCTGATTCCCCTGTCCGGGTTCATGCAATCCGTTGTAACCAGCTGCCAGATACAGTTTCGAGTGGTCGCCATCCGATACCCATGCATACATATCGGTGTTGTCGACCGCGGGGTCTTCGAGAACCCCTTGAGCCTCCCGGTGGCTCGAGGCTACGGTGGGGGTGGCGAAGCACAGCGCAAGCGCCATTCCAACGAGGCCTAAAACAAAAATCTTCGTTCGCATTTTTTTCCTCCCTTTTACGGCGTATTGCCGCTAGTTTTAATACGCAAAGAAGATCTATTTTGGATTGATGTTTTAACCGCGAGCTAAGAAAATTCATCTCGTCCCGGGTAGCTCCTGATATACTTAGAAGCAAGGTTAATAGTTTTGCGTAGATTTTTTCTCTTATTCGGTCTTTTCCTTTTCCTGATCAGTTGTGGCCTCGAAAAGAAGCCGGAAAAGACACAAGAGGAGACGGCTGCTGAAGCCCTTCCTGAAAACATAGGCGATAAGACTGCTCCTACGGCAATCAAGGCTTATAAAGGAGCGAAAGAAGTTAAGAAACAGACCGATGTTCGAACGAAAGAAAATTCAAAAGTGCTCAAGGAATCCGACTAAAGCGATGCGATATTTGTTGGCCATATTCTCTTTGGTCCTGTTGATCGGATGCGGCAGTCCACACCCGAAGTTGACTGAGGAACAAAAGAGACAGCAAGAAGAAGAGGAAGCGCGAGATCAACCGAGAGAGTATAAAACTCCGGATGGAGCGTTTGGCGCTAAGGACTACGCAAATGAGGGCCGGCAATCTTCTGAACGGGATACTCAGGATGTAGAAGCTGCCTCAAAAGAAACTGAATAGAGTGTATTCCGATGAGCTATGCAGCCAAAGTTGTTCTGGGACGTACAGGGCTGCTGGTCAGCAGGATGGGAATCGGTTGTTCTTACGGCGTAGAGACCTCATCGTTGATCGAAGCTTTTGAAAAGGGCATTAACTACTTCTACTTTGGCACTGTGCGCCGCACCGCCATGGCAAAGGCGATTCACCAGCTTACGCCGCTTCATCGAGAGGAACTGGTTGTTGCCATCCAAAGCTACTCCCGTTGGCCAGGAATCCTTCGGAAAAGCGTTGAAAGAGCTCTGCGAAAGTTACATCTTGATCATGCGGATATACTTATCCTCGGCAAAATGGATCAACCTCTTACTAATGAATTAGTAGAGGAAGTCAAACGGATCCGTGATAGCGGCAAGATCCGTTTTCTTGCGATCTCGGCGCACAATCGTGCCCGCTTCCCTTCTTATATCGAGGGGGGCCTGTTTGACATCATCATGGTCAGATACAATGCTGCACACACAGGCGCGGAAACGGAAGTGTTTCCGCATCTTCCCGCTCAAAACCGTCCCGGCGTTATTTGTTATACAGCGACTCGTTGGGGAACACTTTTGAAAAGCGTGCCGGGAGAAAAAACTCCGATCGCAAGCGATTGTTACCGTTTCTGTTTGCAGGAACCGTCAGTAGATATATGTCTCAGCGGTCCCAAAAACCGCAATGAAATGGAAGAGACGCTTCGAGTATTGCAGTCGCCACCAATGACGGCTGATGAACTGGCCTGGATGAGGCGCATCGGCGCAAATGTCTACAGTCGCAAAGCCCATAACTTCCTCCTTCGTAAATTGATCTTCGATTGATAGTGACCAGTGACTAGTGGCTAGTGGCCAGTAGTCCCCTGGACAAGGTTTTTCTTAACTGCCATTCTTAGTCCCACGATGATCCGCGAGACTTCCGCTGCTTTAGAACGAAGATCTTTAAATGTACCTTCAGCGAGATAACCCACATCGAATGCCACGTACAAATCGGATCTAACTTCAGAACAGGATGCCAAAGCATGAGAAAGGTATCTGGAAAATTCTTTTGTGGTGGCTGTGTCGAAACCTTCCGCGATATTGGACATAATCGAAACAGTCGCCCTTTGAATCTGACCTGCGAGACCATAGTCCCTTGTGAATTTGTCATTACGAGTGGTCAGATAGATTTCTTTTGTAAGTTGTCGCGCCTTTTGCCAGGCTATCAACTGTTCAAATTTACTGATACGCATTTTTTCATGCATAACCTCTCCAATACCTGAACTAGTCACTAGCCACTAGTCACTAGTCACTTAAAAAAGGGGGCCGGCTGAGGCGGGGTTCAGCCGGCCGCTCCGCAGGGGAAGATCTCATCGATCTCCCACCATTTGCCACTTTTGATTGCTGTATTTCCAAAGCGAAATTCGCGCCGTCGGTCCGTATAGCACCACCGCGTACATGCGTTTTTGTGAATGACCTGACAAGTACAAAGTGCCCGAAGAAGATTGCC
>JBKKAT010000524.1:0-2732 GCA_046714535.1 Acidobacteriota bacterium
ATACCTGCTGCACGCCTTCGATTGTCGCAAGATGCGGAGAGGTATATTCCTGACCACCTTGGGGGCCGACCCAGCGAGGTTTTCCGGTTTGGAGGTCGTACGCCGCAAGTTGTCCCGACACCGCTACGATCACAGTTTCATCCACCACCAACGGTGAACTGGAAAAACCCCAACCCGGAGTATTTGCTTTGGTATCTGCGGCTGCATTGCGCGACCATACCGCGGATCCATCGGCAGCGTTCAACACGTTCAAAATTCCGGTGCCGCCGAACGCGTATACACGACCCTTGTGGAGCGTGGGTGTTCCGCGCGGACCGGCGCCTGCATTCGACTCCCAGAAACGCGCATCATCGATGTGTCTCCAAACGGGCTCGCCCGTTTTGATGTTATAACACGAGACCGTTTCTTGCTCACCGCGCTGTTCCTGCGTGTAGATATGATCGCCATCGACTGCGAACGATGACCACCCGGGACCGATCGGCCGGCGCCAGAGTTCCACCGGCGGGGATGCAGTCCAATTCGTGTTGATCTGCACTCCACGCACGATGCTGTCGCGATTCGGCCCGCGAAATCCGGGCCACTCAGGTTCTTTTTGCGCAACTTGCGGCGCTGCTGGCGTAGCTTCTTTGGTCTGTTCCTGTTCGGCTTGTTGCGTTTGAGCTTGCTGTGTTTGAGGTTGTGTCGCGGTGGAGGGAGTCTCTGCAGTTTGTTCGGTCGTTTGAGGTTGGATCTCTTGCTGCGGAACCGGCGTCGTTGCAGAGGGGGACGGGGTTGGAATCGTTTTCTCCTGCGCCAGCAGACGATCTTCAGGCGTTGGGCTCCATCGCCAGGCCAAATCCTGTTCCATTTCGCCCGAAAATCCACCTGTGCGGATCAAAATCCAGAAACCGCAAGCAAGAAAAATCGTCAGAACCATTGTCACGCGACGCAGGGGATTCGAAAGCCTGCGCGTCAACACTGCCCATACAACAAAGGCAACTGTCATAATCGGAATCGACATCATCCAAAACAACATCCCCATGGCGCCTTTCGCGATCGAAATGTGCAGGAACTGGTAAGTGGCAAACAACGCAACGGCCATGACAGCGAGTGCGCCTAACCGTTCGGACCATTGTGCACGGCTGAAAAACAGCCACCAGAGAATAATCGCAACTGCTGCGCCCAAGCTTCCCAATAGCCCGTAAACCATGTATTCGGGAAGGAGTTTCGGAACAAGATACTTGGAAACGAGTAGCACGATTGCCAGCACAACGCCCGGCCACAACCGGAGCGGTTTTTGGAGACTCTTATCGTTGTTCTGAGAGTTGTTCATAAAAGATCTAACGTACCTCGCCGTTATTTTGTTCGCAAATCGTCGAACCTAGAAACTATGGTATCACCTTCGAGTATGCCGGTTAGCTGTGCCCTGCAATTGAAGCAGCAATGTCAATCCAAACCATGAATTCAGTTTCTCTCTTAGTATATAGTGTGACAACAGCAGTGACCTAAATCAATTTACTTTACGGCTACATGTTTCCTAACTGTCGCCTAATCTATAATATGAAGACCTTACCCTGTTGGAAAGTATAGAACACCTACCCTTTTTGGAGTACAGATAACGGGATTTTCCGTCAGGTCCTCATGTGGAGATTCAATACAAAGAGTGGCTACATTAAAAGTTGTCCAGTGTTCATGCGATTGAATTGCAGCGCTGCAATTTGTTGCAGCGTGCAAAACATACTCTTTCACGACCTCGATTCGCAACATCTCGCACACAAACATCGATTCTCTGCATGAAAAGCGAACTAACCAAGCCCAACAACAGCATCTCTCGGGAGACGATCTTTGGCAGTTAGAAATTATTTAAAATTATTTAAAGGAGCAAATTATGGTCAGACATGGTTTCGGTATGCTTTCAGCCCTTCTGATGATTTGGGGTTGTCTGCAATTCGCAGGATCCGCGATGGCGGGTGAAGAATTATCTATGAGGTACTATTTCTCGACGGAGTCTACTTATCGGGAGATCGTCGTGAAGAACAACACCTTTACAATCACTTACTTCAATGACACGAGCGGCCGCTGTTCACACTGGGTGATGCAAGCGCCCTGTTGGGATAAAAAAGATCTAAAAACTGTGCACGCCAAACTGACACCGGACGACATGAGCAACCTAGTAAATCTTGTGCATTCTTCCGAGTTTTTCGTCGTGATGAACAATGACAACCCACCAGAGGGTATCAGATATTATCCGGAGATTCTTGAGGTAAAGATCGGGGAGCAAGCGAAGACCTTCACTCACATGCGCCGGCCGGATGGACCCAAGCCGCCTGCTGCATTTTCAGCTCTCCTGGACGCTCTGTTGGTAAAAGAAGCGGAAATCATGAAACAGCAGTCTTCAATTTCTAAAGTTCATCCACACTATTGAAGTGGTTAGTTGATCAAGGATTTTAGTTTACGAAAGGATTTTGTTATGTCTCTCATCCCGGCCTTCCCTTCCCGAATCGAATTGAAACACCTCGGCCGTCTGGTGCTTCTTATGCTGATTGTTTGGCATTTTCTTGCTGGAAAGGCACTATTGGCTGTTCCGTGTGATCCACCTGGAACTGATGATCGATCCACTGAGGCAGTAAGACTCCTTCAGAAAGGGGTGGACAGCCACAATGCGATCCACATGCTGGAAGCCCTGCAATACTTCAGTCAGGCGCTGGGGATTTTTCGCGAAGTGCGTGACCGGTCGGGCGAAGCAACTACGC
>JBKKAT010000525.1:0-4207 GCA_046714535.1 Acidobacteriota bacterium
ATTCTTTCCATTCCAACCGCCAGTTCCACGAGTGGCGCTGGAAGTTTTTCGAGACCGCCTTCCGGTCCTTTGCGATAAGCAATTACTACAATATTCGTAAGTTCGATAAACCGCTCGGGATCTGTCAGTGGCCCTCCTCCGTTGCTATCAGAAGATAAATCCAGAAATATCTCACTGTTCGGACCGCAGATTCCGCTTCGCTCCGTACCAGAGTTCGCTCCCTCGAGCCAGATGTTGCTGGAAGCGTCACCAGGCCAGATTCGGTCAGCCGAAATTCCTGAAGCGAGGTACGCCTCTCTCTCATTCTGAGCGGGTGGGAGATCGGTCCCGCCGACTTTCCCGCCTCCGAAGTACGTGATATGCAACCGTTCTTTCGCGAGGTTGCAGCTCTGCACAAGATACTCGATCAATGGATGCACGAGATCCGCAATGCTCCAGTGATTGCATCGTAAAGCTCCAGCCATTTCAAAAAAAGATAAATGCCGGCTATCTGAAACACGTTCGATATCGAAATGCCGAAAACAGCGTTGCACTGTAGCTGCGCCGTCCAATTCCACGGCGTTTCCTTCAATTGCATCCATCACATCAACAAAACCAACACTGAAAAGAAACGACGTCGTTATGCTTGGCTGGACCAGTGAAAGTGGTTGAGATTGCCTGAATCCTGCTTGTAAAAATTTTTCCAGAAACCGGTCTCTGATTTCATCCGAATTCATTTTCATCATTATGACAAAAGGCATGACACAATCCTAATTCTCATCGGTTATAATTCGATACAGTGTGATATCGGATCGTCTTGTTTTCCCGCTATCTTTTGCGCAGCAGCGAATGTGGTTCCTCAGTCAATTGCTGCCGCATACCCCGCTCTACAACGTCACCAACGTTTTTGAGCTCAGTGGCCCTCTCCATGTCCCCGCCATACGGAAAAGTCTGAACGAAATCGTTCGGCGGCACGAGGCATTGAGAACAATTTTTCAGGTAATCGATCAACAACCGTCACAGGTGATTCTCGAAATGACAGAGGTCCCCATTCCTGTTCACGACTTGACTGATTTTCCTCCAGTAGAAAAGGAAAGGAAGACAAACGAATTGGTGAATCAGGAGTCGCGACGGCTATTTTCGCTGGAGACTGGACCGTTGTTCCGGGGCTCACTGATCCGCGTGGATGAGCGAAAGCATTTACTCTTGTTGAGTCTGCATCACATTGTCTGTGACGGCTGGTCCCTTCGAAATCTCTTTCAAGAACTCAGCGAGCTTTACAATGCATTCTCCCAGGACCAGCCATCGTTTCTTCAGGAGTTGGGTTGTCAATACTCGAAGTTTGCGGAATGGCAGAATCACTCGCTTCAGGGAGAATCGATTCAAACGCAGATGAATTACTGGAAGCGGCAGATGGAAGGCTTCCCATCGATACTCAAGCTCCCTTATGACAGAACGCGGCCAATGATTCAGAAATATCAAGGTCACAGACAATCCTTTCGACTGCCTGCTTATTTATGCAAAGCACTGCTTGCCTTCAGCCGCCAGAACGCCGTTACGTTATATATGACGCTCCTGGCCTCTTTTAACGTCTTGCTGTATCGATACTCCTGGCAGGAAGATATTCTGGTTGGCTCCACAATTGCAAACCGAACAAGGGTCGAACTGGAAGGGCTGATTGGAGTGTTCGTAAATACCGTGATCCTTCGCACCGATCTTCATGGAGACCCGTCTTTTCTGGAACTATTAAATCGCGTCCGTGAAACAGCTCTAGACGCATATTCAAACCAGGATGTTCCGTTTGAAAAACTGATTGAAGAATTGCAACCGGAACGGTTGCTGGGCCAAACACCGCTGTTTCAGGTGATGTTCGATTTTCAAAAAAATCCTGACACCTCCTTAAATCTTCGGGAGCTGACGGTGCGACGGATCGAGACCGACAACGGAACGGCAAAGTTTGACTTATCCCTCTCCATCGTTGAGGGAAAAGAGACGTTATCCGGAACCATCGAATACAACACAGCGATTTTTGACCAGGAAACTGTTTCGCGAATGCTCGGGCATTTCGAGAACCTTCTGCTTGCAGTTGTCACGAATCCCAATCGCCCCATTTCAGCTTTTCCGCTGCTTACGACTGCGGAACGTCAAAAACTCGTGGTGGAGTGGAACGAAACAAAACGGGATTATCCGGTTCAAAGCTGCATTCAGCAGTTGTTCGAAGCTCAGGTGCAACAACATCCGGAGGCGTCCGCGGTGGTGTTTGGAGATGTATCTCTCACGTATCGAGACCTGAACTCACGCGCAAATCAACTCGCTCATTTTATCGAATCCTTTGGAATTGAGAAGAACGCAGTGATCGCTGTTTGTCTGGAGCGCTCTGCGGACTTGATCGTAGCACTGCTGGCAATCTTGAAGGCCGGCGCCGCTTATTTACCTCTGGATCCAGCCTATCCGGAAGAAAGGCTTGCCTTCATGTTGAATGATTCACAGGCACCGCTGCTGATCACATCCCGATCTTTTATGGGAAAAATTCCGGCATCCTCTTCCGTAAGGATCGTATTACTGGAAGAACAGGATTTTCAGCCTTTGGTTGGGGTAGAAAATCTCCCAGTGCGCACAACAGCCGAAGATCTCGCGTACGTGATGTATACATCCGGGTCGACCGGAAATCCAAAAGGCGTTTGTATTCCCCATCGCGCGGTGAACAGACTCGTGTGCAACACAAACTACGTGACATTTTCCGAATCCGACCGTGTTGCGCAGATCTCTCACAGTTCATTTGATGCAATGACCTTTGAGGTTTGGGGCGCTTTGCTTCACGGCTCCTGCCTCATCGGGATTTCGAAAGACCTGGCCATTTTCCCCCCTCACCTGGTTGAAGAAATCCGGAAGAAAGGAATCACCGTAATGTTTTTAACAACCGCGCTCTTCAATCTGGTCATCCGTGAATTGCCGGATGGTTTTCAATCGGTAGAGCAGCTTGTGGTTGGAGGTGAAGCCCTCGATCCAAGATGGATTCGGGAAGCGATGAAGCAGGGTCCACCGAGAAAGCTTATAAACGGTTACGGCCCAACGGAGTCTACAACCTTCGCTGCCTGCTACGAAATTCAGGATATTCCTGAAGGAGCTTCTAATATTCCCATCGGTCGCCCCATTTCCAATACACGAATCTACATCATGGACTCTCATAGAGAGCCGGTTCCCATCGGAATTTCCGGCGAACTATATATAGGAGGGGATGGCCTTGCCAGGGGCTACTGGAACAGGCCCGAATTAACGGCAGAAAAGTTCATTCCGGATCCATTCACCACTGCTCCGGAAGCTCGTCTGTATCGAACAGGTGACGTTGCCCGGTTTCTTCCAGACGGAAATATCGAGTTTCTCGGAAGAACCGATCACCAAATCAAGATTCGAGGTTTCCGTGTAGAGATCGAAGAGATTGAAATGACCCTGGCACAACATCCGGACCTTGAAAAAGTTGTGGTTGCTTATTCGGATGGACCCGGCGGTGAAAAAAGATTGGTCTGTTGGGTGATCGCAAGGCCCGGCCGTGCGCCGTCTGCCGCAAACCTGCGAGATTTTCTCAAGGCGAAGCTTCCTGAGTACATGATCCCTTCTCATTTCTTCTTTGAGGAATACTTGCCTCAAGCTCCCGGAGGCAAAATCGATCGAAAGGCTCTTTCCTTGAATGCATGGGAAAAAGATCCACTGGAAAGTACTCAGGTCAGTTCACGGAATCCCATGGAAGAATCCATTGCGAATGTGTTCATGGAAATATTGTCATTGAAGACAATAGGAATTGATGAAAATTTTTTTGATTTAGGAGGGCACTCACTCCTTGCAACTCAAGTCGTTTCAAGAATTCGAAAAATGATCGCGGTGGATCTACCGCTCCTGGCGCTGTTTGAAGCTCCAACTGTCAGAGGACTGGCAGAAAGGGTTCGCAACGCCATCGCACCAGGGGAAGGTCTCAAACCGGTTGTCATAACTCCAGTACCCAGACAACGAGAACATGCACTCTCCTTTTCTCAGCAACGTTTGTGGTTTTTGGATCAATTGTCTCCGGCGAATCCTTTCTACAACGTCTGTTATCCGATGCGTCTCAAAGGCGCCCTGGACGTTTCGGTTCTGCAGCGCAGTTTAAAGGAAATTGTTCGACGTCACGAAGTATTGAGGACAACGTTTCCGGCATTTGACGGAAAACCGATTCAAGTCGTGAGTCCTGAAT
>JBKKAT010000526.1:0-10815 GCA_046714535.1 Acidobacteriota bacterium
CTCTGTGGTTTATTGCTTCTTGTTTCTCTATATAGCTGCAGTCGGCTCGGGGATTTGGAGCATAGATTCGACTTTCAGAAAGCGTCGAGTAACGTAGCCCTTTTGCCGGAATGGACAACCGGGCGAACGGTTCAACCTGACTACGGAATTTTCCCCTCCAGGATGGCCGCGAGTTTTTCTGAGTCGATATTCCCGCCGGAAATTACACAAACTGTTTTGCCGGTGTTGCCGGACGCAAGAGCTGCGGCAAGAGAGGCAGCGCCGGCGCCTTCGGCAATGACTCTGTTTCTTTCGACTAACAAACGGATTGCTTCGCAGATTTGGAGGAGACTCACAACCACTGACCCTTGCAACAAATCCCGCGAGAGGGGCCACATCTCCGAAAGCACGCTTTTCCCGCCGATTCCATCGACAAAGCTTGCGCGGTGCTGAATCGCAGAGGCTTCGCCGGCCTTCCAGGAAGCATTCAAAGGGGCTGCGGTTTCCACCTCACAAGCGTAAATCTTGACGTCCGATTTAAGCGCCCGAATTGCAGAACCAATTCCACAGCTCAACCCGCCACCGCCGTAGGGAATGAAAATGGTCTGAACATCAGGTAAATCTTCAAGAATCTCCAGGCCGATGGTTCCATTTCCGGCCATGACTGCGGTATCTGAAACCGGATGAATGAAGAGTCCGCGCAAACCTTGAAATTCACCCGTCTGAAGCACATTCCACCATTCTTCAAACGAAACGCGGAGAATTTTGCCGTTCAAACGCTGAATCGCGGACAACTTTGTTTCAGGAGCATTGTCAGGAACGATCGACGTGCATTCGACACCGAGCCGTTTCGCATTCCACGCAACGCCTTGCGCCATATTTCCTGCACTCGCCGTAAACACACCATCCCGCAACCGGCTCATACCCGCGATCTCCATGGCATTTCCCGAGCCGCGAATCTTGAAAGAGCCGATTGGTTGAAGGTTTTCGAGCTTCAAAAACAGATCCGGGTAACCCGGTAAGGAAACAAGAGGAGTGCGAAAAACAAAAGATTGAATGCGGTTGCGTGCACTTTCAATTTCAGCGATCGTAGGAGCCTTAAGATTCATGCCGGCTGCCGCCCAGTTGTACGAAAGTCCCGGTCACCGTTTCGGAAATTTTTTGGTAAAGATAATGTGCAGAGGCCAGGTCTTCGATGGCAAGCCCAAGAGATTTGAACAATGTTATTTCATCTTCCGAAGATCGTCCCTTTACCGAACCGGCTAGAACTTCACCTAGTTCACCCTGAATCGGGTCCGCGGCGATCTTACCCTCCTGAATCGGTATGAGGAAATCCCCGGCTTCCTTCATAGCGGATTCGCGGCGATCGGTAAAGAGTGTTGCGCGTACTACAGTTGTAGTATCTATTTCACGTGAATTGGGGCCAAACGTGCCGACCGCATTGATATGAGCGCCCGGCTTTACCCATTCTCCTTGCAGAACAGGAGACCGGGAAGAAGTGACGGTGCAGATAATATCCGCTCCACGCACCGCCTCTTGCGGATTTTCGGCTGCATCGATCGCTATGCCATGCCGTTCGGATTGGCGCTGTGCAAAATGTTGGGCGTGTGCAAAAGTCCGGCTCCACACACGCACTCTCTGGATGTTTCTGGCAAGGAGCATGGCTTCCAGGTGCGTTTGCGCTTGAACTCCTGATCCCAGGATTCCCAGATCGTTGGCGTCGGTTCGAGACAACGCTCGCGTAGCGACCCCACTCACGGCTGCCGTCCGGATCGCCGTGATCGTGGTCGCATCCATAATGGCAAGCAAACAACCATTTTGTATTTCAAACAACAAAACGACTCCTTGATGAGAATCAAACGCTGTCCCCAGATTGCACGGAAATACGCTGATGATTTTCGCCCCCATAGCCTGGATGTGATCTGAATAAGAGGGCATGACCGCCAAAGCGCTCTCACCGCCCGGTAACCACACCACTTGCCGCAAAGGCAACAAAACCTGACCGGAAGCAAGAGCGATCAGCGCTTTTTCCATGACTTCCATGCATTCTTGCATTGTGAGAAGCTGCTTTACTTGATCTTCATCAACAATTAAAACTTTCATAGATTCCGGGCTTATTTTGCGCGAAGGATTCTTTCCGCAACTTCACGGGTAACAGAATGATACATAGGACGCGCCTTTTCATAGATCCGTTTTGCCAACTCGCGTCCTTCCTGCGTGCGAATCAACTCTGTAAACAACAGCTTCACATATTTTCTTCTTCCCTGAGAAGTCAGGAATTTCTCGATGGCCGGATACGCAGGCTCATATCGCTTCAAGATCACTTGTCGCAGCCAATCACTCAAAATTTCAGCATTAGTGCTGCCGCTGAACTGAAAAGTCCTATCAAGCTCCTCCATCCTTTCAGCAGAAAGAGTCTCCGGCAAACTCCGGATGAAATGGATCCAGTGGTGCGTGGTCCACTTTTTTGTTTGGAGTTTTGCCGCCGGTTTCCCCTCCACCCATTTTGAAAGTTCCTGGTTCACCTTCTTCAGAGATTCGGCCTCAAACGTTACAATGTTTTGCGGGATTCCCGGACCATAGACCCAGGCATCCACCTGAATCCGCTTATCCAGATCTGAACCGGCTGGAACGAGATGCTTTCGCAAATAGGATACAAATTGTTCCGTTGCCACACTCTGAAATGCAAACTCTTTAAAATATTGATTCACAAAGCCGTCCCATTTTTCGCGGCCTACTGCGGCTTCAATGGTGAACAGGAAATACTCTCCTTTTTCATAAGGAATCGCTGTGACGCCTACCTCCGGATCACGTCCCGCGAGATTCATTTTCAAATGAGTATCAGGACTTGTTGGTCCGATTTCCGCTACTTCGCGTTTAAGATCCTGCAACTGGAGCACCGCAAGCATCTTTGCGTACTCCTCTCCGTAAACTTTGTCCATGATCCGGTGAGTCAGATAATTTGTGAAACCTTCATTCAACCAGAAATCGTTCCAGGTGGCGTTTGTTACAAGATTTCCGGACCAGGAATGGGCAAGTTCATGCGCAATCGTAGCAACCAACGAACGATCGCCTGCCAGTAGCGTAGGCGTTACAAAAGTTAAACGTGGATTCTCCATCCCTCCCCACGGAAAACTGGGAGGTAGCACAATCAGATCATATCTTTCCCACTGATAAGGACCATACAACTGTTTCACTGTTTCCATCATCTTCGGCGTTTCGGCAAATTCCCAGGCAGCCTTTTCTACGATCGATGGTTCTGCATAAACACCGGTCCGTTCCCCTGTTGCGCGGAATGCAATGTCCCCGACCGCAAGCGCAAGCAAATACGAAGGAATGGGCTGAGGCATACGAAACTCATACAAACCTGTTTCATTCTTTTTTTCAGAATTCTCTGCACTCATCACAGCAAGGAGGTTGGCAGGCACTTGAACCCGCGCGGTGTAAGTCATTCGAACGGAAGGCGTGTCCTGGCAAGGGATCCAGGACCGGGCCAGGATCGCCTGTGACTGCGTATAAAGAAACGGATGTTTCTTATCTTGAGTCTGGGAAGGTTCCAACCATTGAAGAGCCGCCGCTTCCGGACTCGTGGAGTATTCAACGTGAACCTCTTTCGTTTCAGGGCGGATCGACACAACAAGCGCCTGTCCCATCGGCTTGTTTTCCTTTTCCAGCGTGAAAGAAGATTCCAGGCCTTGATCCAGCGTAACTTTGGAAATGGAAAGTCTATTTACGTCTAGATAGAGCTTATCCACACCCGCCTTGTTCTGGATTTGCAGCGATGCTTTGCCGGTAATCTTTTTCTGCTGGAAATCGACGCGGATGTCCAGATGTAAATGCCGGACAATTACTTCATTCGGTTTCGAAAACGAATGCGGATCCAGTGGCATGTTCCCCTCCTTCGCGAATAATAATAAGGGCGAAACAATCATCACGGTGATGAGTGTTATCCACAATTTCAAATTGTATACTCCTGGATATTGAAAACTTGGTACTTTTTGCAGATCCTGTCAACACGGATTGTTTGATTCCAGTTAGACGGATGCAAGCTTCAGTTCCTGTGTCAGTTTCTTATCTTTGCTCAACTTCCAGATTTTTTGATCCAGATAGTAGTGATGAAAAGCAAATCCCCACCAGAAAGCAAACGCCAGGTCGGAAATCGTGAAGTCGAGACCGAGAGGCATCTCACTGATGCCGTTCGGTCCACCGGAGAAAGGGACTCTCAGTCCCAGGAAATACCAGTTCGCGTATCGATACGAAATTGCAAATAGGAGGCCGGCTGCATAGTAAATCAAAAAATTTCTATTGATCCAGCTGGCGGGACCGAATTTTTCTTCGCCGGTTCTATAACGGTTCCGATTATAAAACCACACGATGCCATGATACTGAACATTGTGATAAAAGGTTACAAAAACCACGAACAAACGAATCGGTAAGTGCGTGGAAATGTACGGATGCAGAAAAATCACCAGATGCAGCGGCACACAAGCCGCAAGGAAAAGATTCTTCGGCAAATTCCATGCTCTTCCCTGCCGTGTGTTGTAGAACTCTTTTACCACGTAAAGCGCAATCACTGCTGCAATCAGAAGATGATCCGCCGTGATGATTGCTTGCTCAACAGGACTGATCACGATCGGAAGCCCGACCTGCTCTCGCGCAATGGGATGACGAAGAAGAAAAGAAACGAAAGGGGCAAGCATCAAAATGTAAAAAATCCAGTAATCGAGCGGGTTGGATTTTCCGGCCGGTTCTCCGTTCTTTTTCTGATACAGAACGAGAAAACCGTAATGTTGCCGCACAACGTGCCAGTAAGCCCACAAACCTGCAAACGCAAGAAAAACAAAATAAGGGAGAGGAGTCCGCGTTTCTATGCTGGCAAAAAGAGCAAGCGGGCCAACCAAAAACCACAGTAAACTTGCCCAGAACAGTCTCCACCGTTCTTTCCATTCCTGAAGATCCAGATAAGTTCGGGAGAGGGTTGCGAAGACATGCGGACCATCGACCGATAAAATCCAGAACCACCACAACAAAATGGCGGAGATTCCCAGTCCTACATGCAGGTAAATCATCGCGTAGCTCGTGAGGCATGCGCCTATATACCACAACAAATCAAAATTTCGACCGGTAATCCACTTTGCCGATATCACCCTTTCTTTCGCCAGCATACGGTTCTAATTTTATCGCAGAGCCGCAAAGGACGCAGAAAAAAGAATAAAACTATTTCTAAACTCTGCGGTCTCTGCGTCTCTGCGTTAAAATTAAGCTCGCTAAGCATACAAGCATACCAAGATAGACAATCCAGTCACCAAAGCGTGTGTAAAATGTTTGCTCCGAGACCCACCGGATTTCACCGGTGATTGCTGCCGGCACGAAAATATCAGTCGTCTGTAGAATACGCCCGTAAGGATCTACAAAACCGCTGATCCCTGTATTCGCAGCGCGTACGAGATAACGACGATTTTCAATGGCACGCATCACCGACATCGCAAAATGTTGATAGGGCGCCGCGGTGCGGCCGAACCACGCATCATTTGTAATGGTAGCAAGGAGGGTCGCTCCACGAAGGCAAAATTCACGAGAAAGTTGCGGAAAGACCACCTCAAAACAAATATTGATGGAAACTTTTTGGCCCCGGATGACAAAAGGCTGGTAGTTGGTGCCCCGTGAAAAGTCCGAAATTTCGGGAACCATTTTCCCGGCAAAAAAGAAAATATTCTTCAGCGGCACAAATTCACCAAACGGTACCAGATAGATCTTGTCGTATTGTCCTGCCAGCTCTCCCCGTTCGTTTACAAGGTACGCGCTGTTGAAGACTTCTTCGCCTGTAAAAGTATCGCTCCCAATAATCAATGGTATGCGTGAAGTTGCCGCAAGTTTCCAGATTTCTTTAGACCAGATGCCGCCGGTGCGGATGGGAAAGAGAGTCGACGCTTCGGGCCAGAAAATAATGTCCGGTTTAGACTTTTCGGTCAGTTCCATCGTCATTTGAACATGTCTTCTATGGATGCTTTCGGCGAAGGCGTAATTTAGTTTGGCATCCTGCGGCACATTTCCCTGAATCAAGCCGATTTTTGCAACCTCAGTTCCCACAGGGCGGTCGATCCGGAAGTGTCCATAGAGCGCAATGGCCGCAACCAGCAGGGAACAAGCAATGATGTAATATGATCTTCGTAATACTATAAACATCGTAATCGCTGTGTTCACGCTCAGGATCAGCCAGGAGAGTCCATAGACTCCGGCAAAACTGGCCAATTGCGCGATCCGCAGATGGTTGTACTGGCTGTATCCGGCCAGGCACCAGGGGAATTCAGTAGTGTGATTGCGTATCCACTCCAGCACGATCCATAAAAACGGTGCAACCAGCAGCGCTGCCATGAGACCTAAGCGGTCCCGGAAGATACCGGTAAAAGCGAGAAAAACTCCCCAGAATAGAGCCAGAACAATGCACAGCAATATGAGGATTCCCACCACCAGAGCCGGATGCAAGGTTGAATAGTGCTGGATTACATAGTAAATCCAGTAGAGGTTCCCCAGGTTGAAGACAAAACCGGTGAACCAACCGTACAGGAACAGCTTACGAGTTCGATAAGCGCCTCCCAGCAGCAACAGCATAGGAACAAAACAGAGAAAGGCCAGCCAGGACCATTGCAATCGGGGGAAAATAGCGTTTTTCAGCAAAGCGCTGGCAAGAGAGGCAACCCACGGAAACAGCCGGTGCCGACTGAAAGCTTCGAGATTCACAATGCGGCTTGTAATTTCGCGATCGCGAGCATATCCAGGTGATCACTGAACGCATCGCGGATCACGAGATCGTAAAGAATATTTCGGCCGGCAGATCGGGCAGAGCTTCTCAAATGAGCAGCAGTATGATCCTCTAGAATCCATTGAACGGCTTCCTCGTTGATGCGGAAGCCTTCAAAAAAGGTTTCGCCTGGCAAATTTTCTTGATTGCGGCAAAAATCGCATCCTTGATTCATTTTCATCTGCGCAGCAGGCAGGATTGGAATTTCGCCGAATTCTTTCATTGCACCGTCATAAGGAACGGAGCAATGCGGACAAACCCGTGAAATCCTTCGCGGGGAAATAATTGTATGCAGCAGTCCTGCTTTGAGCGGCGACTTGAGATTGTGGGTGCAAAGCCACTCCACAGCTTTGTAGGCATCGAATGAAGACAAAACGATGATCACCGGAATGCGCGCGGCAAGCAGAAACGCAAGCTCCGCGGACCGGATCGTTTTCAAAGACGCGATCGCAAGAAGATCGGGCGGCTGAAAAAGGTATTCTTCCAACACTCGCTCCAATTGTTCCGGCAAAATCTCATTCTGATGAATTTCGGTGAGCGGATACCTGGACGCGGTTTCCAGTGTGTGAATGTTGCGATAGTTCTCTTTTGCTCTTGCCAGCAAACTGTACAAAAAGTGCGTTCGGCCCGAGCCGTCAGGTCCCGTAATAATCAGTGCTCCTTTCTTCGCCACAGTCAAAAACTCCTCGACGCAATTTCGTACTTCCGGAAAAGGCTTCAAGAGTTCTTCGTAAGAGTGTTTCAAAATCTTTTCATCGAACATTTCGAGCAGGAACCGCGTTCCGTAAATGGTGGGGGTGCTGCTCACAACCATCTGAATCCGGCGGTCATTCACTTTCACGATGAAACGGCCGTTCTGTGGCGTCTTCTGCTGAAACAAATTCAGTTTGGCGAGTCGAAAAAGGAGAAATGTTATATCGTCCTGTTGGCCGGAACTCAAAGAAAAATCGCTTTGTTTCAACGTTTCTTTCTTGAAATAAACGATGGTGTGATCCGCTTCCGGTTTAACAAGAATTTCCCGAAATTTCTCTCTGATCGCTTCCGCAATCATGCTGCGAAGCCGTTCTCCAACATGCGTTTCGTTCTTTAGCTGCCCTGAACTGAGTGCTTTGATTCCTTTTCTAGAATCAGCAACAACAAATGCGTTGTCATCAAAGGAAGAGAACTCGAGCCCTGGATCGCTTGGCAGCCTGTAACTGCTGTCAATCAGTGACCGGATTTGCTGCTCGGACTGAATCAGGGCATCCATTCGAAGCCCGGTGATTTCCGCCAGGGTCCGGACCAGATGTGGATGTGGAACCTCCGCCAGCGCAACCGTTAGTAAATTGCCTTCTAGTTTAATAGGAGCAATTTTGTAGTATAGCGCGAGCGAACGCGGAACAGCCTGGGACGCTTGTTGTCTGATCGAAGCATCTTCCAGAATCCGCCCGGCGCTTTCATTCTCGTTAAAAAATTCTACGAGCTTCTCCACGGGAAGAAGCCCCAGACGAACCAAACAATAACCGAGCCGGCCACCATTTTGCTTTTGGTCGGCAAGGGCACTCCGCAACTGTTCATCGGCAATCAGGCCTTTTTCAACCAGAAGGGCGCCAAGAAGCTTCTTTTGAGAATCAGATTCCGGCATCTTAATCCAGAACTGCCACCCAGGTTTCCAGCTTTAAATCAGACTTGATTCTGGAAGCCATTGCTTTAGCTTCCAGCGTATCTGCGAACTTTCCAACGCGAACTTTGAACACGCTAATCTCGCCTGATTTACTTTCATCCAGGAACGGTTTGTATCCTCTTGATTTCAGAATCGAAACCTGTTCTTGTGCTTTAGGCTTCGAGGATGTGGCCATGACTTGCACGGTATACTGAGCGCCACCAACGGCTTTTGGTTCATCCTCCTCTACAGCAGGCGTCTCTGCAATTGGTTTGGCTTTAGCAGGCGTCTCTTTTTCTACAACCGGTTCCTGGTCCGTCTTATCCAGATCTTCGTAAGCGTACTTTTCTTGCGGCTTTTCTACGACAGGTACCGATTTTTCCGGCTGTTTTGGTTCCGGCTGTTTTGGTTCCGGTTCTACAGACGCCACTTTCTTGACCTTCTCTTTCGGAACAGATTTTTCTTCAGCCTGTGCTTCGTTAACGTCGGTTAAAGCCTGCTGTGGAGCATTCGCATCAGGTTCGGAGGGAGCAAGATTTTTCTCATTGCGGCTTGTAGCGGCGATTTCTGCTTCCTTTTGACCCTTTCCGATCATCACCCCCAGCACAAAAATCAAAACGCAAACTGTAACAGCAGCTAAAAAAACGAGAATCAATTGCTTGTTATCAAGCTGAATCTCGTAGTAGCTTTTCTCCTCATAATCGCGCATGCAATCACCTCCAGTTGGTTTGTAACGCGATCGAAATTGTCTTTACCTCAAAAATTGTATTACCTCAAAACCGTTTAGTATACCACGACGCGCAGACTCATAGACCCGCAACGCGAAGACGCTAACTGGGACCTCCTGCGGCGAATAGAACGTCCATCGAACGTTCAAACTTTTCTTTAGCGACTTTGATGATCTTCAACGCTTCCTCAATGCTGGAAACTGCCCGAACGTAATTGAGATCCTCCTTTGCAATGTATTGGCGTGGAAGCATTTCATGATTAATCCAATCAACGAGCCCCTTCCACATGTCACCCAGCAGAATCAGCGGCCGGTCTTTAATATAGCCGACCTGCAAAAGCTGCCAGATCATGAACGTTTCCAGCGAGGTCCCTATACCACCAGGCAAAACGATGTAAGCGTGGGAAAGGCGCACGAAATGGTGCAGGCGCGAGAAAAAAGTTCTGTGAGAAGAAAGCCGGTCGATGTAGGGATTCGGTTTGTATTCAAAAGGAAGTTCAATGTGAAGACCAAAGGATTTAGTTTTCCCGTTGAGATCTCCTTCCTGCGCGCCTTCGTTGGCTGCTTCCATCAAACCGGGACCGCCGCCGGTTACGATATCGCAACCGAGTTGCGTCAATTGGAAAGCCAAATCTTTCGCGGAATTGAACAGCGCGTCCCCCCTCGCGATTCTGCTACTGCCGAAAATCGTTACCCGAAACCAGCGAGACTGAGACGGTAGCAATCTTTCGAGATCATCGATAACGTTCCACAATTGCATGATGACCTGGTCCACTTCAGGGTCGCGATCTCTACGCCTGTGGCGTGCCATATACCTAATATTACTCTTGGACCGGCCACGGCGGCAATGAACCTGGTATGGTTTTTGAAACTAAGTTACCCGAATGTAAGTATTATTAAGTGAGTATCTAGCGGCCAGTGTCCAGCGATCAGTGAGCACAGATGCTTCTGTGTTCATCGATCACTGGTCACCAGTCACTGGTTACTAAATGAAATGGGGCTATTGATCTACGCGGGGTTGGTTTTTCTTCTTAGCCTGGCGGCCCTGAAGAAGCAGTCACGGCTAATTTTGTTTCTTTTGCAGTTTCAATCCTTCCTTTTTGTTTTCTTTTTCTTCTGGTTCACGCGTGAAAATTATCAAATTTTGCAGGTGCAAAAAATCGGCTATCAGTTCGAAAAAGTCACAACCAATTTTCGGGATCCTGCGCGATTTGTTTCCATAGGGGGAGATCAGGCAAAAGACGATGTCTATTCAGCAGATTTACCGGCTGCGGCAATTCGCATCACACCTTCGCTGTCGGGGCCACAATCAGAAGTGAAGGCTCTGACAGATGGAATTTTAATTCTCAGAGGACGCCTGCCCTTGAATGCCATCTCACTCAAAGATGGAGACAAAATTCAATGCGGCGGCCGGGAAATGTCTTTTCTAAATAAAGGCGCATTCCAGCGAGGATTCTCTCATCAGAATCACGCCTGGAACTGGCCACGAAAAGAGTGGCGGTTACAAAAGCAAAAAGAGGCGGTCCTTTCGTCGAACTTCAGCTCCCGTCTTTATACAATTTCAGAAATCGCAAAGTCACTCGGAATCTCCTGCGAGAGCAAAGCCGCGGTCAGCATGCAGCAAATTCGGTTCACAGCAAGCCGGAATCCGGTCCACATCAATGC
>JBKKAT010000527.1:0-2819 GCA_046714535.1 Acidobacteriota bacterium
TCTGTGGACATTGAGGATTGCCTTGCTCTGATCCACCGGAGAGGAAAGTCGATCAATCTGAAGCGTCTTCAGAAGAGGTTCAAGGAAACAGCTCAGTACGATCTGAATCCGGAACGAATGATTTCTAATCTAAATAATTAGTTAAGCCGAGTGAAACATGGTTAAACAAAATCAAGATTTGGCACGGCAACTTAGCCGGTACGGATACGCATTGTTTGAACCTGACATGAATCTCGATCCGCATGAGGTTCTTGCCAGTATGGTTCGGAGCCGGGAGGCTAGATTTCTAGAGGGTTTTCCGGTTGTGCTCGCAAATATCCTGACCGGAAGCAGCAAGGATTTTGATGTCAGGAAAGTGGAACGTCGCCTACGCGATCCCGCTGACAAAAAAATGTTTGTCCAACTCATGGGACTCTCTATGCATCTCTTTAACACGTTCAGTGTGCTGGATGTTGCGAAATATCCGGAGTTGAAGAGATTTGCAGGAAGATACGCTCCGCCGCATTCAAAGCGAGATGCACGATTCGAAGCGGGAAGGTTTCAGTTTGATCTCGAAAGGTTGCGAAGGACATTCAGTGACTATTTGCTGCGTAATTTGTCGCAGGCCCAAAATCGCGAGCGATCTCTTCTTCGTGAGGAGTTCCGAACTGAATACTTGCTCTCTCAGCTTCTAACGGCAAGGCAGAAACAGCTCGTGATGAAAAAGCTTTATGGCGAGAAGATGACAAAAACGGAGCGCGAATACTTTTCTCGCACCGTCAAGAAAAAGCTGAAGGCTCTGGCCGATCCGGATCTTCACAGGATGGCGCAAAAAGCGCTGCAATAGATATTTGAACTTTACTCGTTGCGCTTTGTAATTCCTGGGATTGGTTGAACATTGATAGCATTGACCGGGTATTTATGCGGCTTTGTTTCTTATTTCGTTTGCCACGCTCTCCTCTACCTTGCGTTTACTTGCGTTGGCCCGCGAGACGCTCCCTGATTGCAAGGTTTACGAAGGTCTGGGATGAAATTCCCTTCTTCATCGCGGCGTGAACAACTTCATTCATCAAATCAGGATCCACGCTTACGTAACATTGAATCGACTTGATGTCAGTTTCGATTTCGACTTCATGAGTTCGTCGTTCAAATTCTCCGAGATCATGAGTATCCCAGAATTCTCCGATTTGCTCGTAACTAGTTGCCTTTGAAATACTTGACATTCTTTGCTTCTTACTTTTTTTCATATAGTTTTCTTTCTTTTGACGTGGCATCTCTTGCGCTCACTATGAAAGCCCTGCTGCCGGGCTTCAATATGAAGTATACGATGAGAAGCCGTCCGGCGTCACTTCTTCCCAACATAGAATACAGGTCTTCATCTTGAATGTGACCTGACTCCACAAATCGGTATTTCTTCTTTGGATCGGAAAATGCTTCCTCCAACTCGTGCTCTTCTACATGATGCTTCGTGTTGATTTTCTCCCAAATTTTCTGGGATAAGATCAATCTGGTGATTCTCATCTATTCTTCGGTTTATCTCCACCACGGTGGTTTATTACAGCATTTTGTTCTGCGGATAGCTCCATTGTGCATTCCTTAAATGATATGCTGGAATTAGATTTTCAAAGCAAGGACCGCGGAGCAGATATTTAGAAGGAGGAGAGACTGAGGCAATGCGAATCGTCCGCAACGGTTAATTTATTGGCAATTTGGATCAACCCAAAACGGGGTGAAAAATCTAAGCTCCGCGAATATGAAAAATGCCTTGCAGATGGAATTGAAGCCTACAGTTCCTTCATTGATTCAGCACCGACGATTGTGCTGGGCGATTTCAACATTAACGCAAGGCGCAGAGACGCAAAGAAAAAGAATTGGTGATGCACATCCGATGCGTTTAGAGGACATACTGACCGTGGCCCCATACAACGCCCAGATTTTCAAAATAGCGGAGCGCCTTCCGAAAAACGCACGCATCGGAACGGTTGATAAATTCCAGGGACAAGAAGCTCCGGTTGTGATCTATTCGATGACGACGTCGTCACCGGAAGATGCGCCCTGCGGAATGGAATTTCTGTACAGTTTGAACCGTTTTAATGTTGCAACATCCCGCGCCCGATGCGCGTGCATCTTGATCGCAAGCTCTCGCCTTCTTGAGCCGGAATGCAAGACTCCGCGTCAATGAAACAGGCTAACGCACTTTGCCGTTATCGCGAAATGGCGCAAGTGAATTACGCTATCGAATGTTAGTATAGAAGTATGAAAAAGAAGATCCGGAAGAAGGAAACAGCCGGCGGCATTATGCGGAAACTTGCAAGGAATCGAAGCAAGATCCACGCCCTTGGCGTTAAACGCCTGGGACTATTTGGCTCGGCTGCCCGTGGTGATGCAACACAATCGAGCGACCTTGATTTTGTCGTGGAATTCGAAAAAAAGTCCTTTGATGCCTACATGTCTCTAAAATTCTTTCTTGAAGATCTGTTTGAAACCAAAGTCGATCTTGTCCTGACCGATACGATTAAACCCCGATTGCGTTCTGAGATTTTGAAAGAAGCCATTTATGGCCCGTGACTACAGGGTCTACATTGATGATGTTTTGTCTTCCATCAGTAAGATCAAAGGCTACATAAAGGGATTTGAACCAAACTGCCGGGTAAATTGGGTGAGTTATTCATCACCTTATAATACGACTGCTGGAACTTAGTTCGAAATGAATAAACGAAAGTTACTGCAAAGGGTTCTACGTGGATCGAAAAATATCAGCTTCAACGACATGGCAGGCCTGGTTCAAGCCTTTGGTTTTCGATTGTCACGTACGAAAGGAAGGCACCACATTTATGCGC
>JBKKAT010000528.1:0-4151 GCA_046714535.1 Acidobacteriota bacterium
ATGTAAGAGATTACATCACATAACGATAGTTTTTTGTCCTTGCTCAGGCGGATGAATGTCGCAAGAGCGTTTGAACGGTCGGAATCTTGAATATAAATGAGATTCAGAGTCGGTAAAACAGTTTCGACGAAGGAGAGAGCTCCAAGGTAACTCAATCTGTACCTGAGCAGAGTAACCGTTTCGAGGACTACTTCCCAGGTGGTATAGACGGCGGCTTTATGCTCTCGTATCCACTGCGAAAGCGCGATCGCTTCGCGGTGATCTGCATCGGTTGAATCAAGAGCGGCAAGGAAGAAAGAAGTATCACAAAACACTCTACGCAAGTGATCCTACCTATTTCCGTTTGAAGTAAAGGTGGAAATCATGCTGTCTCGCAGTTTTTCCGGTCTTTATTTTCGTTTCTGATTTTCGATGGATTCGGTTCAGAGCCTTCAAAAGTGCATCTCCGGTACCGATCCGGGGGACCTTTGAGGATGGCGCGGAGAGTTCTCCCAGCACAGTATCGTTTACGGTAATTTCGAAAACCTTGTCCGGGTGTCGAGCCAACTCTTTCAGAAGTTCAGATAGCCGTTTTCGAGTCTCGCTTACAGGGATTTGAGTAGGCATATGTACAAAACATATCATTTTGTACATCCTTGTCAAACTCAAAAGCCCGTTAACGGAAACACAGATTTTATCAGTTATACTGTCGTGAGCTTTTTTCTATGAATCGATCAATACTGGTATTCCTGTTCCTTCTGTTCACTGTCATTCAGATCGCTGCTGAGGAAACGGTTCCCGTCGGTCCCTTACCGCGTGACGTACTGCCCCTCTCATACAATCTTTCCCTCAACATTTTTCCGGACAAAGAAACGTTCTCAGGAAAGGTTGAGATCAATCTTGATATTACAAAAGAAACATCGGTCCTGTGGCTACACGGTAAAGATCTTTCGGTGAGCCGAACGATGATGAAAATGGCAAGCGGTAAGAGCTTTCAGGCGAAGTATTCCCAGGTGGATGAGGGTGGCGTCGCGCGCATCGACCTCCCCAAAAAAATGGCTCCACAAAAAGCCACACTCATTTTGACATTTGAAGCGCCGTTTAACCGGCGGCTCGAAGGTTTGTATCACTTGTCGGAAAACGGTAAGCATTATGCTTTTACACAATTCGAAGCTATCTCTGCGCGTCTCTGTTTTCCCGGATTCGATGAGCCATCTTTCAAAACTCCATTCGACATCACGCTGACTGTGCGGCAGGATCATCAAGCGATCACAACCACACTACCTTTGGAAGAATCGAAACAACCGGACGGCACAAAACGAATCCGGTTTACCCGCACAGAAAAACTTCCGACCTATCTGATCGCTTTTGCCGTAGGTCCGCTCGATGTGGTCAAAGGTCCGGACATTCCTCCCAATGAATTTCGAAAGGAGGCGGTTCCGCTTCGTGGCGTTGCTGTTAGCGGAAAGGGTAAACAGCTGGCCCACGCTCTGCAAAATACCGGCTCGATTTTGACTGCTTTGGAACAATATTTCGGCATCGGCTATCCTTTTCACAAACTCGATTTGATTGCTATTCCCGATTATGAATGGGGCGCAATGGAGAATGCCGGCGCAATCACATTCAGGGAGGGGATCCTGCTGCTGGATCAGGATGCTCCTTTTTCTCTGCAAAAGCGGTTCGCTTCCGTGATGGCGCATGAACTCGCGCATCAATGGTTCGGAAACCTCGTAACAATGAAGTGGTGGGATGATATCTGGTTGAATGAACGACTCACAAGCTGGAGCGATAATCAAATCCTGGAAGATTGGAACCGGGAACACAAAACTGCGATCTCAGCGATTCAATCCAGTCTGAGCATCATGGACCGTGATAGTTCTGCCTCCGCTCGTCCGCTGCACCGGCCGAGTGGTAACGCGACCGAAATCAAAACCATAGCGGATGGACTTGTCTTTGCGAAGGGAGCAGCGGTTCCGCAGATGTTTGAACATTATTTGGGGAAGGAAAAATTTCAAAAACTGATCAGGTATTATTTGCAAAAACACGCTTTCTCCAATGTCACTTCGGAAGACTTTTTGCGGGACACGGAGCACATTGCCGGCAAAGAGCTTGCGCAGTCGTTACGCACATTTATTTATCAGGCAGGAGTGCCGTACCTGGAAGTGCAAACAGCGTGCGATCAGAAAAAGACGACCGTAACATTCAAGCAGAGTCGCTATGCGCCACTGGGAGCGAATTTATCGTCAGACCAGAAGTGGCAAATTCCGGTTTGCATCCGTTATGAAAAGGATGGGAGTCCGGCCCGGAAATGCGGTATAGCAGGCCCTGATTCGAATTTGATTCTGGAAGCGGAATCATGCGCGGATTGGGTGATGCCAAATGCCGGCGGAACAGGTTACTATCGCTGGAATCTTTCACCGGAACTGTGGCAGGATCTGCGAACATCGGGCTTATCGCATCTCTCCGTTCAAGAACAGCTTTCGGTAATCGATAGCATTCAAGCTGCATTCGCGGCAGGTACCATTCCGGCTTCCAACGCATTGCAGGTCATTGAACCTTTTGCTGCATCCTCAACACGTGAAATTGCGATGTCACCAGTTGAGATGTTCTCATTCTTTCACGATTACTTGCTGGAACCGGATCAAGTGGAATCGCTTCGGAAAAAGGGTAGAAAGTGGTACCGGGCCGCGTATGAAAAATTCCAGTTTGATGAATCCACGTCTGATTCGGATGACTCAAAACAGTTCCGTGACCAGGTGATTGAATTTCTTGCTCTGGAAGCCCGTGATCCGGAAGTGCGAGTGGAAGCTTCAAAGCGAGGATATGCTTACATCGGCTTTGGAACCGATGGAAAATTGCATCCGGAAGCGGTCGGATCCAATCTTGTGAAGACCGTTTTAAGCGTGGCAGCCCAGGAAGGAGATATTGGTTTTGTCGATGCTTTGATCCGGCTATTGAAAGAATCAAACGACTCTTTGCTTCGTTCGCGAATACTTTCCGCGTTGGGGCGGGCGACCGAACCGGCAAAAGTTGAGAAGATTTTAGCCCTGTCTCTGGATCCGGCTTTGCGCACAAACGAAGTGTTAAACCCTCTCATACACCTGATGGATGAGAAGGAGAACTGGGAATCCGTTTGGCGATTTCTCAATGCGAATTTCGATGTTCTTCTCAAACGAATGTCTCCCAATGATGCAGGTGGGGTCCCGCTGGTGGCGTCCCTTTTTTGCAGTGAAGAAAAAGCCCTGGAAGTAAAAGCATTTTTTGAAAAACGTGTGGAGAAACTTGCCGGAGGGAACCGCAATCTCATGAGAACTCTGGATACCATCCGCGTCTGCGCCGCGAAAGTCGAGCATCACCGAAAAGAATGGAGCGCGGACTTTAGTCGGCATTAGGTGTCGTGGGCTTTAGCCCACGCGGCCGGGCTGAAATCCGAGGCTGTTGAAAGTGGTGCGGACGACTCGTCCGCAAAGACAAGCTGGTGCGCTATCGTCACTCGCGGGCGGGGCGCCCGCACCACCACTATGCCGCAACAGCCTCTGCGGGCGCTCATCACTTCACCTTCGGCAAGGCAATGACTTCAGCATGGCGCGGCGGTTGTACGTATTTTTTCAGAACAGCCACCACATCTTCGCGGGAATAGTTTGTGATTTGCGGAACAAGGTTTTTTACATCCGTTAACTTGATTCCGCGATAATCCAATTCTGAGAGAACTCTCACCCAGTAACTGGGTTCTTTTTGCTGAGTTTCGATGATGTTTTTCATCTGATTTCGAACCGTTTGCATTTCTGTTTCTGTCGGACCGTTTTGCACAAAATCCAGGATCATTTGCTGCGCCACTTTTGCTGCTTCGTCCACTTTACCGGGATCCGCTGTAAAGTCGGTTCCGAAGAATCCCGTTTCGGGATAGCTTGTCGCGGGTGTTGAAGAACACTCAATGGAATAAGTAAGTCCTCGCTTCTCCCGAATTTCCGATTGCATCCGGGAACTTAATATTTCTGCGGCGAGATCCAAAACGCGCCGGTCCTTGAGCTCACTGAAGTTTGCGCCTCGCCAGCCGGTCAAAACAAATGCCCGTGGAGTGATCGTGGTGTCTTCAACCTTTGATTTCAGTAAACCTTCCTTCACTGGAATCAGCCGCAGTTTTTCCAGTTCAGGATCGGTACGGTTGCGTT
>JBKKAT010000529.1:0-9613 GCA_046714535.1 Acidobacteriota bacterium
CAACCTCCCCCTTAATAAGGGGGAGGAGTCAATAAACATTCATGTGTACAGGCCGCTAGAGAATTCCCTGCCGGCCAAACTCCTCGATTTCCTGTCTGCTGAAACCTGCTTCTTCCAGAATTTCGACTGTGTGCTCTCCAGCGTCTGGTGCTTTTCGGCCCGGCACTTTATCCACAAAAGGAGTTCGCATTTGGAGGAGGGAGCCGGACGGATATTCCACCGGAATCAATAATTGTTTTGCAGATTCGGATTGAAGCGCTTCCGAAACAGATTGAACAGGAGCAATACAAACGTCTTCTGTACTAAAGTATTCAATCCAATCTGTTAGAGTCTTCGTTGCCAGTCTCTTTGAAATTGTTTCGATCAGCTCATTCTGATTGGGCTGAAATTGCCGGTCTGCCAGTTCCGGCAACTCCGCCTTCGCGCAGAAATGATTCCAGAATTTTGGTTCCAGTAATGCGAGCGTAAGGAATCGGCCGTCCAATGTTTCGTAGATGTTGTAACACGCGAGCCGTCCGGTCAGATATTGTTCGGATTTTGCTTCGAGGCCTGACATTTGAATTCCGGCGAGAAGAATGACTGTAAAAAAAGCGCCATCCAGAAGGCTGATATCGAGAAACTGTCCTTTCCCGGTTCGGCCTCGCTGAAGAAGCGCCGCGAGAATCGCCGTGCTCGCTTGAAAGGCTCCCATGGTATCCGCAATCTGCACCGGTGGAATGATCGATTGTTTTTCCTGACTGGCGATGATTCCCGCAACACTAATGTAATTGAGATCATGACCGGGCTTCTGCGCGTGCGTTCCTGTTTGGCCATACCCGCTGATCGAACAATAAATGAGATGGGTGAATTCGTCGCGAACATTTTCGTAATCCAAACCAAATCGTTTCATGATACCGGGGCGGAAGGATTCCACGAGTACATCACTGGTTTTGAGCAACCTTTTTATGATGGAACGTGCTTCCTCTTTTCGTAAATCCAGCATCAAAGATCGTTTGTTTCTATTGAGCTGAAGGAAGGGGATGCTCTGATTCTCTTTCAGCGGAGGCATGAGTCGTCCTATTTCTCCGCCGGGCGCCTCGACCTTAATCACCTCCGCGCCGAGATCCGACAGCATCAGTGCGCACAACGGCCCGGGAATTTGGCGCGTAAAATCGAGAACTCTAATTCCTTCTAGCGATCCGGACAACATAGTTTTATTTTACAGATGTTATATTGTCATATTCGGGGGTTTCAATCGAATGCCGGAAGAAAGAGAAGTTCTAGAAGTGGATGTGGTTTTTGTAGGCGCCGGACCGGCGTCTCTTGCGGGAGCCTTTCATCTTGCGAATCTACTGGAAAAGCAAGGGAAAAGCGATTTGACGATCGCGGTTTTGGAAAAAGGAAAAGACATGGGCGCTCACGGAATTTCAGGCGCGGTCATGGACCCCCGGGGCCTGCGCGAATTGATCCCCGATTTCATTGATCAAGGTGCGCCGGTGGAGTCTCCCGCAAAAGAGGATCACGTTTATTTTCTAACCGGGAATAGTGCGCTCAAATTTCCGGTCAATCCGCCTTTTCTCAACAATCACGGAAACTACATCGTATCGCTCGGCAAATTGGTACAGTGGCTGGCAAAAAAAGTTGAAGAAAAAGGGGTGAACGTCTTTACCGGATTTCCCGCAGCTCAGTTGCTGATCGAAGGAAATACGGTGGTCGGAGTGCGCACGGGCGATAAGGGGATCGATAAATTCGGGAACCGAAAAAGCAATTATGAACCTGGAATTGACATTCGCGCAAAGGTTACCGTTTTGGGAGAGGGCCCACGCGGCTCACTGACAAAGCAGATTGTGAACAAGTGGAAGATGGATGGGTTGAATCCACAGGTCTATTCACTTGGGGTCAAAGAGGTGTGGGAAGTTCCGGCAGGAAATTATGAAACCGGCCGGGTGATCCATACGATGGGGTTTCCGCTAAAAAGCGAAACTTTTGGCGGTGGATTCATTTACGGTATGGCAAATAATCTGGTTTCAGTCGGATTTGTTGCCGGTCTTGATTACAAAGATCCGTTCCTGGATCCGCACAACGAATTTCAGAAATTCAAACTCCATCCACTCGTGAAACAAATATTGGATGGTGGAAAGGTTCATAGTTACGGAGCGAAAACCATACCGGAAGGGGGCTGGTATTCCATTCCCAAATCTTACGCGAACGGTCTCTTGATCATTGGTGATTCCGCTTCTCTTTTGAATGGGCAGCGTTTGAAAGGGATTCATCTTGCGATGAAGTCGGGAATGCTTGCTGCGGAGACAATCCATGAAGCTTTGAAATTGAACGATTTTTCGGAATCACAATTGAAAGGATATGAAACTAAAGTGAATCAAAGCTGGATCAAAGAGGAACTCTGGAAAGTGCGGAACTTTCATCAAGCATACGACCATGGTTTATGGGCCGGCATGGTACACACCGGGCTGCAATTTCTGACTGGCGGTCGCGGGCTCATCGATCCGTGGAAACGGGGACCGGGGCACGCGGAAATGAAGAAGGTGAAGGAGTACTACGATGGCAAGATTCCTGATCCGTTTGAAATCAAAGTAAAGGAAGACAAAAAGGTCACTTTCACAAAACTTACAGATGTCTATTATTCAGGCACGATTCATGAAGAGAATCAGCCGGTGCATCTTGTTGTCGCAGATACTGAAATCTGCCGAACGCGATGCCTTCACGAGTTTGGAAGTCCCTGCCAACATTTCTGTCCCGCCAATGTGTACGAAATGGTTGAGGAAAAGCCCGGGGAAGGGCTCCGTTTGCGAATCAATGCGAGCAACTGCGTTCACTGCAAGACATGCGACATCATGGACCCATACGAAATCATCACGTGGGTTACTCCCGAAGGGGGCGGCGGCCCGGACTACAAAAACCTGTAGCACAGTGGAGCGCAGGCCTCTGGCCTGCATAGGGGACCGCAGGCATCTTGCCTGCAGGTCTATCTCTTAAATCCGATCACGTAATATTCCAGCGATTCGTACAGCAGGTGATTCAATCTTCCCGTAACAGACTTTAAATACTCATAAGCTGCAGGTTCGAAATCTTCCTTTTTGGGTTCAGGCAATTTTTGTTGTTCTGCAACCGGCGTAATCAAGTGAGCTTCCACGTCTTTGAAGCCAGCGTAACGAAACATGAAGAGAAGGGTTTCCGGATGGACGGGGAAGATATGCGTGGGATCCTTAAAAAACAGATGGTGAAATCCAAAAACGGATACAGGATTTACGGTTTCGATAACAAGAGGCGCGCCTGTTTTCATGGCGTGATGCAAAAAGGACAGCAAACTGTGGACCGTTTCAGGCGGCAAGTGCTCCACCACCTGAGCGCAAAAAACTCCACCGGTGCTCGACTCATCTAATTTTTGAACGTGTTCAAAAATATCACCAGATGTTGCTTCGAGGCCTGCTGAGCGCAAGCGCTCCACTTCGTATTGACTGAGATCGATACCGTACGCATTTTTACCCGATTCTTTCATCAATTGCAGAAATTCACCTCTCCCGCAGCCGAGATCCAGGATTGGTTCCGGGGCCTTCAGGAAATGGGGTAAGTAGCGGCGGAGTGATTCTTTTAAACGATCGGGAGGTTCGCGGAAGACCTGTTCGAACGCATGATAGCGAAAATCCTATTCTCTTTGTGGTGCCGGCGCCACGTTCTCAGGCGCGGACGAGACCTCCGGGCGACTTTTTCTGATCTGACCTTCCACCGAAGCAATTTGCACTTGCAGGTCGTCCAATTTCTTCGCGATGTCACCGACGTGGTAAGTGACGTTGTGGTTTTCCTCCGAACGCAATTCGTGAACTTTCGCATCCATCCACGGAGTAATCTGCTGAAAATACCGGATTTGCAACGCCAGAATCTCTCTCAGTTGGCTCGTAGTCGAACGCAAGTAATCCAGAAGCTCATTCACCAGATGTACTGCGCGTGCGTTAAAAACCTGTTGCTGATTCGGCGCAGCGTAAATCTCGTTCATTTCCTGCTGGATTTTTTGAAGCACAGGCGCTCTTTGATCCAGCGTGGGAATGGAATGGAGCCGGTCTATTTTAGCCAGCCAATCGTTATAGACCTGTTGAAGACGGCGAGTCGCTTCTATGGCTGCTTGCCAATCTGCATGTGCTTGCCTGGCCCAGGGAGGAACACTCACCTTTAACCTTTAACCTTTAACTTTCCTTATCCGGCGCCGGAACCGCTTCACGCAGATACCGTGCTGCTTCTTCCGGGCAGGTTGGGTTGATGTAAAATCCGCTGCCCCATTCAAATCCTGCCACTTTTGTCAGCTTTGGAATTAACTCAATATGCCAGTGATAAAAATCCTGCGTATTCTCATAAAAAGGGGAGGAATGAATAATCATGTTGTATGCGGGTTGATCTAAGACTCGATCCATTTTTCTTAACACTGACCTGAAAAGTTTGGCCAGATTATCGTATTCGCGTTTCTGAGAATTTTCAAAAAGCGAACTGTGCTGACGCGGCATAATCCATGTTTCAAAAGGAAAGCGGGGAGCAAACGGCGAGAGCGCGATAAAATCGCTGTTCTCTTCAATTAACCTCGATCCTTCCGACTTCTCTTGCGTGATGATGTCGCAATAAACGCAACGATCTTTGTAATTGAAATAGTTTCTGGCCCCTGTGATTTCTTCACCCGCCAGTTTAGGAACAATCGGCAAAGCGATGATTTGCGAATGGGTGTGTTCCAGCGATGCACCGGCTGGTTCTCCGTGATTCTTGAAGATAAGAATGTAGCGAAAACGTTTGTCCCGTTTCAAATCCAGAACCCGGTCCCGGAAGGCCCAGAAGACATTGGCTAAGTCCTGGGCCGGCATTTTGGAAAGTGTCATGTCGTGCTGCGGAGTTTCGACAACCACTTCATGCGCTCCGATGCCATTCATTTTATCGAACATGCCTTCCCCTTGCCGCTCCAACTCTCCTTCGATGTGCAAAGCGGGGTACTTGTTGGGCACCACGCGAAGGGTCCAGCCGGGCTGATCCCTGCCGGTTCCATTGCGGCGGTATGCAAGAAGCTCAGAGGGAGTGTGTTGCTCATTCCCTTCACAGAAGGGGCAAAAGCCCCCCTTTCGTTCTACGGAATATTTGCCGTAGCTGGAAGGCCTTTTCTCCCGTTCTGTGGAGATGATCACCCAGCGACCGCTAACAGGATCTCTTCTTAATTCCGGCATTTAGCTCCTTTAACACAGAGTCACAGAGGCACAGAGACAAGATTGGTTTTTCTCTGTGACGGTGTGTCTCTGTGTTGAATCAGAAAGCATTTTGAATCCATTCGATTTCTGCAGCAGAAGCATTCTTCATTGTGATACTCAATACATCGAATCTGTATTCCTGATCCCGATTCCGCGGTTGTTGCTGCACATATAATTTTGCCGCCGTTTTCAAATGTTTTCGTTTTCGAAATCCCACCGCTTCCCACGGTTGAGCGAAATCATTCGAAGCGCGGGTTTTCACTTCCACAAAGAGTACGATTCTCCCTAATCTTGCAATAATGTCAATTTCTCCGTGCCCGGCCCGGAAATTCCGCTCCAGGATCTTGCATCCTTTTTTTTTCAAGAAATCACAGGCGTGCTTTTCGCCGAGCGGTCCGAGACTCACGATTTTTTCCACCGCGTGCCGCCCGGTGTATCTTCCAGAACAATTCCTTGCGCAAGAAGCTGGTCCCGGATTTCGTCCGCTAAGCGGAAATCCTTTTTCCGTCGCGCTTCATTCCGCTTTTCGATGAGCGATTCAATCTCATCCGGTATGGTAGTTTCCGGAAAACTTGCAACAGCAAAGACCTGATCCATTTTACGGATGAGTGCTTCGATCGCCTGCACGTCCTGAGATCCCAACTGTGCTTTGTCAGCCAGCTTGTTCAGCTGATAAATCATTTCAAAAAGCGCGCCCAGAGCGCCCGATATGTTGAGATCGTCATCCAATGATTCTTCGAATGTTTTCTGCGCCTTCGACAGGACGACTTCTACTTCATTAGATCTGCCTTCCGAAAAGGAATCGGAATGGAGCCGGTACAGAAAATCTTTTAAACGCCCCAGGGCTCCTTTCGCCTGCAAAAGACTGTCGTTGCTGAAATTGAGCTGTTTGCGATAATGAACCGACATCAACATATAGCGCAGGACAAGCGGGTCATGTCCTTCTTCAATCAACTCGCGGACCGTAAGAAAATTTCCTTTAGACTTCGCCATCTTTTCCCCTTCCACCTGAAGATGAGCGCTATGCAGCCAGTAACGCACAAATGCCTGACCGTAGGCCGCTTCACTCTGCGCAATTTCATTTTCATGATGAGGGAAAATGAGATCCACACCACCCGCATGTATATCAATAGGGATTCCCAGATATTTGATCGACATGACGGAGCATTCCAAATGCCAGCCGGGACGGCCCGGGCCAAAGGGGGCATCCCAGTAATCTTCATCGTCTCTGCGGCCCTTCCATAAAACGAAATCCTTAGGACTCTCCTTTGTGTATTCGTCGGAATCGACCCGGTAGCCATCGATGAGTGCCTGTTGATCCAGACCGGATAATTTGCCATAGTCCGGTAAGGCCGTGATTCGAAAGTAAACCGAATCGTGGCTTTTGTACGCGTAGCCTTTTTCGAGCAATTTCTGTGTCATCTCGATCATTTCCGGAATATGGTCGGTCGCGCGTGGATATTTGTTTGCGGGCAAAATTCTGAGAGTGTCCCGGTCTTCAAAAAATGCTTGAGTATAAATATCCGTATATTCCCGCAGGCTCAGATTTTGTTTTCTGGATTTCAAAATCGTTTTGTCGTCCACATCCGTGATGTTCATTACGTAGTGAACATCGTAGCATTTGTATTTCAGATACCGGTACAGGATGTCCTCGAACAGGAAAGTGCGGAAATTTCCGATGTGCGCGCGGTCATGGACCGTAGGACCGCAACAGTACATAGCCACTTTTCCGGGATGAAGCGGCGTGAATTCTTCGAGCCGGGAGCCTGCCGTGTTAAAAAGTCGCATGCTGATTGACGTTGGCGTTCAAGTTCAAAGTTTCTTCATAGATGGACAGAACCCGCGGCCAGCTGTAATTCCGATGAACGTACCGTTGCCCGTTTAGCCCGAGCTCGTGGCGAACGCGGTGGTGTCTCATCAGGTAGTCGACGCACGCGGAAAAGTCATAGTAGTCATTATAGAATAGCCCTGCGTTACTTTTAATGCAGTGATCCTTGAGAACTGCGCTTCCTTCTTTTACCAGCACGGGCGTCTTTGCGGCAAATCCTTCCAGCAGAAGCAACGAAAGAGACTCCATCACCGATGGAATAACGACTGCGAGAGCGCCCTGCAACGCTTCTGATTTTTCCTGCTCACTCAAATATCCCATATAGACAATCGAAGGATCTGCAGGAAGGTTCATGCTGAGATGTCCGGACAGAATCAGAAAAGGGAAGTTCTCCAGATTCTGTTTTTTCTTCTGGTAAAACTCAACCAGTTCTGCGCATCCTTTTCCTGCATCGATTCGGCCGCCATAGTAAAAATAGTCTTCGATCAATCCCTGCTTCCGTTTGAACGCCTTCCTGTCGACATGCGTTGGTATTTCGACTCCCACCCCCCCAACTTGTAACACTTGACGAAGCTCAAACAGCGACTGGGCGAATTCTTTTTCTGCAGATGTGTTGAAGATCAGCGCGTAAGGCAGTGAGAAAAGCTCCCGGAAAATGGACAACCGGATGGCCGGTTCATCATGGGCGGTTGGCACGAGAATGCTTTTCTCAGGCGCAATTTGAAGGCCATGATAGGCCGGATAATACAGATAAGTGAAGAAAAGCAAACGATCGTACGTGCGGTGCATCGATTTCAGAAAATCAATCAGGGAAGGACAGTATGGTCCCTGATCGTCCAGCCAGCGGAGCTCTTCTTCTGTAGTATGATTGTTGTAGTAAATTTGTTCTGAAAACCGGTTGAACTCCTCGAGATTCCGGGTTCGTTCCGTGCGAAATCTGTGGATACGGACCCCGTTGAGTGAGCTTTTGCCTTCCGGATATTCATTCTTCCAGGAGATGTAGTCGCGCGCGCAGGTTGTCAGCACTTCTACGTCATGCTTTCTGGCCAGACGCTCGGCAATCATCCGGCAAAGGTGTTCGGACCCGCCCGTAATGTCGGGACCATAACGCTGAACAATAATTCCAATTTTCATAAACAACCCATGATAACAGAACGGCCGAGAAGGAGTGTAAGAAAGGGGATGGGGAGATGTTCGAGATTAGGAGATTTATTCTTTTAAGAAAATCCACATCTCTCCACTATCTCCTCATCTCCCTTCTTACACGCAGCCGTTACTTATAAACTAACGGCTTCAAAAATTCATCAATCGCTTTTTGTATCTCTACCTTACTATAACGCTTTAGCTGCTCTCTCTGGCCTTCCAGCACCTGATTTTTAAATTCCAGATCTTCTCGCAATCGATGGGATACTGCGGCGAGCTCAGGATAATTCTTGCGGTCAAACTGAATTCCGGCAGAGCCAAGAGTGTGTGGAATCGCCGTGCTTTTGTATGCGACGATTGGAGTATCACAAATCATGGCTTCCACCAGCGGAACGCAAAAACCTTCATGCGCACTCATCGATACCAGTACGTGAGCCGATTTGTAATAGGCGACAAGCTCAGTCCAATCCACATGGCCGGTGAATAGTACATCTTCCGGCATCAAGCCATAGCGCATGGTCAGTTCTTTCAATGCGCTGAAATAAGCGGGGACAACATTCTTCTTTCCAATAAAAATCAACCTGGCGAACGGCGTACAGAAACGTTTGTAAAAATAATAAAGCCGGATCACGTCTTCCAATTTCTTATTGGGAGCAACGCGACCCACACACAGGAAATTGAAGAGGCCGTCTTCGATTGTCTTTTGAATGAAAGGAGATGATTCCACGCTGTAACGATCCTGGTCTACAAAAATGGGAACGACACAGGAGGAACGATAATTCAGCTTTTCCAATTCCTGCCGGTTATATTCCGAATCACCGGCCGAACGATCCACATGTTCGGCGAGATCAGCCAGCTGCTGTCGCGCTACCGTGGCAAGGTGAACGAGCGCTTTATCATAAGGAAGCCAGAAGTAGGCCGGTGTTACGTTGTGGTGAATCAGCGCTTTCTTCGCCCGGCTTTGTTTTAAGAAGTCCGACATTCCGGAAGGGAGCGCAAAATGCAGAATTAAAACGTCTTTAGGAGTCAAATCGGGTTGCGCCTTACGAAAAGAAATTGCCTCATGGGCCACAGGTTCGTCTATGTCATAGGCATAGATTTCGGATGCGTGTCCCTGATCGCGCAAATAATTCCGGATCATGAACGCGCTGTCGCCGATGGCGTCGCCATGGTGAAGCGCCGGCACTAATTGATGGATATTCATTTGTTAAAGGTTAAAAGTTAAAAGTTAAAGGTGGAATGGGAGGCGCTACTTTTAACCTTTAACTTTTAACTCTTAACCTTTTCTGGTTTATAAAGCGAAGGCAAGGTTTTGAGCTGGTCTAGACTTTGGAGTAGAGTTTCTTCGAACGGGAATTCATCTTGTTTCTTCAGCTGGTTCTGTTGAGCTTTCAAAACCCGGGCGCGAAGCTCCGAATCGGAACAG
>JBKKAT010000530.1:0-6007 GCA_046714535.1 Acidobacteriota bacterium
GGTAGAGCAGCCCTTTCTGTTCAATGAGTCTGGCCACGCTCAGCACCTTGAAGATTTGCGGCTGTGTTTCGTTTCCGCATCCTGGGAGGAAGCGGTTCAGATCGATGCCGTTGTAAATTTTGAAAATCTGACCACGCGACTTTTCCCGAACAAGCGACTGCAGATAAGCACGGTTGTATTCGGAGTTTGTGACTGAAAAAATTGCGTTTTCCAGATTCTCGCGCAACCCGTAAAGATACATTTTTCTGTGAACTTCATGGGCTCGCGATTGAACCGAGTAAGAAATGCCCAGAAGCTTTGAAGCCAAAAGCGAAAGAAATGCGCATCGATCGTTCCAGGGTGAATGAATATGATCGATCTTTTCCTCTTTTAGAATTCCTGACAGATAGATGGCTTTAGAAAACACCTTTCGGTCCCGCGGAAGATTCTTGAAGGGACCGAACCGGTGAGTGATTACGAACAAAAACAGACTGAGATAGCGAAAAGGATTCCTGAAAAAAAAATTCCACTTGTACTTCTTCTGCTTGCTGATATCGAGCGGATGCAGATAAAGTGTGTGCTTCAGAAGCGCTCTAGCGTTCTCATCCGCAAGAAGCGAATCTTCGGGCTCATCCGCGATGATTACAACGGACATCCCGGAATTCCTCAGGGCAGACAGTTCGCGGTTAACGAAAGTCTGGCTCAGTACGGGGAAATGCCAAATGTAGTAAGCGAGTTTTTTCTTTTTTGCTGAATGATGATTATTGTTCGGCCTGGACGACGGCAGCCGGCTCGGTAGTTGAAGCAAAATTTTATGATAAAGGCCTTGCAAAAGAAAATTTCCTATTTGTACACAGCGCCTACGAATCCACAACAGGATACCTTTTAGCTTGACGATCACTCTAGAACCCGGCGCCGGGAATGGCTGGGAGTGTTTTCCGGGATCCATTTGCCAACTGTAGAGATGCTCAGGAACCACACAGATCCGATATCGATCCGTCATGATTCTTAGATACATTTCGTAATCGGGATTCAGTCTGGTGCCTTCAGGGAAGTTTCCAAACGCTTGAAGCGAGTCCCTGCGATAAATTCGAAAATGTCCGGCAACCGGAGCCCCTCGTGCCCGTAACTCCTTCCCATAGTCCGAATCCGGACCCATTGCTTCGATGAGGCATTCTCTTTGACTGCGGAATTGATCACGGCTGATATTTCCTTTTTCATCGAGCAAGAAAAAATAGGAGTGTACAATACCGGGAGTCTGCTGTTGCTTAAATTCGCGGAGCATCTTTTCCAATGCTCCCGGAAGGAGAATCACGCGAGCGTCCATGGTGGCAAAGAACACTGTGTTGCTTTGCTTCAGGGCGGCATTATAGGAACGGGCCGCAGTGTTGTATTTGCCGGAAAGAAATCGAAGCCGTTGGTCATCGAACGATTGAACAACCGCGGCCGTATCGTCATTGCCTGTTATCAGGAGGTCGAAATTGACTCCCTCCTGTTCCAACACGCTTCTAATTCCCTTTTTGATTTCCTCACCGGCACCAGAAGTGTGCATCGAGATTGTTAGATGCGGCATGCTAATCAATCGAACACAGATATTGTTTCCATTAGATTCTGGTAGGACCGCTTCTCCAGGAACCAGTCCATGTTATCGGAAAACTTCCTGGTCAGTGAGGCAGAAATCTTTTGGATAAAACTTTCAGGTGTAAAAGAATCCACTAAAAGAAACTCATTACAGAGGTTCCAATTGCCGCAATTTTTTGACGCAATCACATTGCATTGCATAGCAGAGGCTTCAAACAAAATCCCCGGAGCCGCGTCAAAAGAAGAAGGACAGACCACCGTCTTTGCATTTCCCAGGAGAGCAAAAAGCTCATCGCGATTTCTGACGAGGCCATGAAAAAAGACGGGGAGTGAATTTTCTTCAGTTTCCCCCACAAGGTGAACAGACACACCCTTAAGATTTCGCGCGATCTTTTCAACAAAATCGTAGTTTTTTTCACGTCTGCTCCAGGAACTCGAAATGAACAAAACGTCGATCTCTCTTTCCGGGAAAGGTTTTATTAAGTGTGAATGCTTCAACGACTCTTCATAAATCCATTCGGCAAACCAGATCACTTCCGAATAAATCTTACCGGTATGAAATGGGAAGAATTTCTCATAAAGAAATAAAGTCATTTCAGAGTGGGTGACGATCAGATCGCATTTATCTACTGCTTCTTCTTCTTCAAGGCTCGAAATGCCCGGGCTCCCGACAGCGGAATCTAAATCATTTTTCAGACCGGTAAAAGTTTTCGCCTTCTTCCTCACAATGAAGTCCTTCATTTGCTGACAACCTGTGGTTAGAAATAAGAGCTTCTTTTCAGGTGATGATCGTTTCATAACAAGGGCAGCTATGAATCCGGTTCCGATGATTAAGTCGGGAGAAATCTCTGCGGTCAGTCGGGTCAATTCCGGATGAGAGCTGTATAGCGGAGCCGGAAGAAGAACAGTCCGGACATTTTCCAGATGTTTCGGATTCCCGAAATCCTTGCCCAGGACGAAGCGGTAATAATCCACATCCCGTTCTTCGATCAAATTGAAATAGTGGACCCGATAGCCATCTTTTTGCATTTTCTCAAAAAGGCCGTATGCCGCCGTGCTGGCGCCGCCATATCCCGGGACTTCATAGCAGCCGAGAAGAATTGTTTTGTTCACTGTGGAAAAGGTTCTATCGTGGTTGCGCACTGATGTTTTTCGTCAAGAATTCCTTTAAAACTTGCAGGTTTTCGCCAGAGCTGCCTGATAAGGTGAATTGGTAAGTTCTTGTTGTGCGGATGAATTGCATTGCCCGTAGAAACCTTCGAAACACCACCGGAATTTTCGAAAACACATTCCACGAAGAGCGGCTTAAGAGGAATTCCAACCCTTGATACAAACCCACACCGATTACAGCATCGCGAATTAAGACCGCAAACGTTTTCATTTTGGAACATTTCACTATGCTCGGGGAGCCATTCAGAACTCTTTGACCGACCAGAAGTACGGACTCTTTAAGGCGTCTGGTTTCCGTTTTGTCTTTCCAGTAATTGCAGTCGACATAGTATTTCCAACCAAATTCCATTCTGTTCACTTTGTATACGTATTCGTCCGGGATTTCTTCAATCGATTTCCGGTTCAGGATTCCAAGTGGTCTTGGAAAGGGAAGTATTTGGCCGTGCTGATCCAGAATCGGATCATCATCAGAGATATAGCGAAACTCAGGCTCTTCCATCAGAGCCCGGGCCATGGTCGATTTTCCGCCTCCTTGAGGCATCAGCATCAACACTGCAATGTCCCGGTAAGACATGGCAAGAGCGTGGATTCGTAAGAGCCCTTCTCGATCGCAATGTTGACCCAGAAGAGAAAGGACCAGCAGATAAAAAGCTTCAAGCAAGAAATTCCTGTCGCTTCCATAGATGTGGTAATGCTCCTCGCGACTCTGAACCACCACTCCTTTTCCAAAGTAGTCGATGATTTTCCGGTCCTTATCCTGATAGACAATATTGCGGGGGGTTGAGAAGGCCGCGGGCAACGAAGGAAAAGTTTCATACGGAGGGTCGCTCTCTTCAATGAATATTCTTGTAATACTCGCAGGACGTCCGTTTTCATCAGTTACAAAGAATACGAAGGGTCGAAGCAATTCCGGCATGAGGTCCGCAGATTCGGTTTTGCATTCAATGATCAGACCATAAATATTCAGGAACGAAATAATAACCGGCTCTTTTACTGTTTCCATGCTTTTGTGAATTGAACAGAAGAACGCAAAGGAACAAAATAGGTAATTCTTAGGCGGTCTTCGTGATCTTCTGTTCAAAACCAGCGCACGTCAGATTATAAACGTTTAGCCGGTTTCCGTCATAGATTTACATAGCCATAACGGATGGATCCGGCGATTTTGCCGGTCTTTTTTCCGGAGTTGAACATTAGCTGGCAGCGGGAAAGATTTCGATTGGTTCCGCGAATGGACTCGACAAAATGAGATGCGAGATCGACATACGTTCGCTTGTTCCATCTTCGATGACCAAACTCCTTAAGAAAATCATTGTGTTTTTTCAAAACCTGTACCGAGTAGTACCCGTGAAGAAAACCTTCCCGGGTCAGTCCCCAGTAGTTGTTTTCATTCCTGTGATAAACGATTGCGTCCGGACTAAAAACAAAACGGTATCCTTTTTGGAACAGCCGGTAGGATAAATCGACATCCTCACAGCGCAGCAGATTCTCATCAAAAAAGTCCAGTTCTTTGAGAATCGACGCACGGGAGGACCAGTTCATGGTGATGGCGTACGGGGGCCGGTAGAGCCCGATGGCCTTGCTATGATCGTGAACGTCTTCACCAAATTTTTCTATGTGGTTACAGGGTTGTTTGGACAGAATTCGTCCCCCTGCAACACCCACTTCAGAATTCTCCAGCGGAAGGATCAGATTCCGGAGCCAGTCTTTTGCCACAACGCAATCGGCATCCGTAAACGCAATGATGTCTCCTGACGCATTTCGCAGGCCTTGATTTCTGGCAGCGGAGGGACCTCTCTTCTTTTCGTTCAAAATTCGTATTCTTTCTGAGTAACCATGCAAAATTGCTGGAGTTTCGTCCGATGAGGCGTTATCGACGCAAAGGATTTCAAAACCGCCGGCCGGCAAATCAAGAGCGAGCAGGGAGTCGAGGCATTCTGCTATTGTTTTTTCGCCGTTATAAACGGGAACGATAATGGAGATTCTGGGAAGAACAGACATCTCTTATTTGTATTTCTCGCGATAGTTCTGTTGTGGACCGGTTCGGGCGGCTTTCTTGATCCATTTCTCAAGTCTGGATTTATAGAGGCACTGGCGAAGATAGGTGATTCTGGCACGGGAAATTTTGTCGTCGATTGCGGAGGGACTTGCTCCATGTTTGCGCATGATTTTCCGAATTTCCTTTTCGTGCACGCTCAGCGGAAGATGCGTGGTCAAACGGTAGGATTCACGGTGATCGCGATAAAGGTAAAGACATTCCTTAATGGCAACAAACGTAGCGCCGTTTTCCGCCATTAACCACGGGAAATCGTAATCATCAGGTCCCACGGAGTTCAAGGATTCATCCATACCACCAAAATCAAGCGCCTTGGCCACTCTCCAGCAAAGAAGATGTTTCACCGGTGAGGATCGGAGAAAATCTTCGATGATGAAACATTCCTTGCTATAATGAACAGAACTGATCGGACGATCCTCTTCGTCAATAATCATCCTGGAGGAATGAAAAAAATCCGCGCCTGGATGTGCACGAATATTCGCATTCAGCACAGCAACAGCATCTGTTGACCACAGATCATCTGCAAGAAGAATTGCCACAAAAGCGGTATCAGCTCTTCGCATTCCGGTATTGAATGCTCCCGCCAGTTTCCTTGCCTCGTTTCGGATCATGCAGATGCGAGAATCGGCCAGTTCATTTTGCAGAAGGCTGGAAAGCCTTTGAAAATCGCGGTTTTCCACGATGATCAGAAGCTTCCAAAGGGGAGAACTTTGATTCCGCAGCGATGCGATGGCCTTCCGTACGTACGGTAGATGGAAATTTTTGAGAGGCATCAGGGCCGTGATCCGGCAATGTTCCTCCATCGAATCCGTCTTCATTTACCCCTTGATAATTTGATCGTAGACTTTGACGCGATTTTCCCACGTATGATGATCCAAAATGTACTGGATCGCAGATTGCCGGTCCCACTGCGTACGCGCCGCTACCGCAATTTTTTCCGCCATGAGATGCATATTACCGCTCTCTACCAGGAACCCGAGGTTCGACTCCTGGATGAGGAAGTCATTAGGGAAACCCGATTCCGATACCACAGGCAGTCCCGCTCTAAGGTAATGATAGATCTTACTACTTTCATTATTGTGATGAAATTTTCCCGAAGAAACAACGACGCCGACATCAGCAGAATGCAAATAATCCCAGGTTTCTTCATATGGGACTGCGCCAAGATATTTTACAAAAGCCGGATCTAAACGGTTGACGTCACCGACGCCGATCATATATAAC
>JBKKAT010000531.1:0-3475 GCA_046714535.1 Acidobacteriota bacterium
CCATAAATTCAGGGGAGCGCAGGCCTCCTGCCTGCATAGGGTATCGCGGACTTCTAGTCCGCAATTGCAGGCTAGAAGCCTGCGCTCCCCTTTAGCCATTTTGAGGCTAATTTTTGGTGATTCAAACCAACAAAGTTGTCTGCGAGATGTTTATTCGGCGAAGCTAGTTACGTGAAAAAAGTAATTCATGCCATTTGCGTCATCGTTTTGTTTGTTTCCGTAGTCGCAGCCGATCCGATTGCCGATGAAATTGCTCACTGGAAGAAATTTCTGGCGACGAACACATCGACGAGTGAGGATTGGAAGTCAATCAAGGAAGGATCTGTGCCCCTCTTGGAGAGAGCGGAGAAGGCGCTTGCCGTCGGCCACAGGAATTTTGCGCTGCATCTTGTGTCTTATGTGCAGGCAAATCTGGCCGGTGAGAAGTATCGGAGCCAGGCACCTGGAAACTCAAAAAGTCTAGAGGATCTGGAAAAGGAATGGCGTAAGAAAGGGCCGGCGCTGCAATCAGCCACGAAGCCGCATTTCAAGCAGGTTCCGGCTTCGGTTCAGGCGGTAGCCGAAACCTCTTTCTCTGAAGTTAAACCATTCTATGATTCCAGTTTGGAGTATGGAAAGAGTACAACCGCTGAAAGCGGATTCTTCTATCTAGGGGCATCACAAGGGCGCCTTGAGTTTGCCAATTCTCTGGCAACCATACAAACCCAAGGTTCGCTAAAGCCGCCGGTTCTTGCCGGACTCGCCGAACAAATTGAATCAACAGAGACTGAAATTTTGGCTGCGTATAAGCCGCCTGCATCGATTGATCAACATCCCATTTTTATTCGTGCAAGCGGATTCCTTAAACATGCCAGGGAACTTCATGCTGCCGGAATGCATTACGGTGCGTTATACAAGATGCTCGATGCGCGTTCACAGCTATCGAAGATTACAGATCCTGGAAAATCCCTGAGTCCGGAGGAAGCAAAAATAGAGGCGGACCAAATTTCAGCACGCTTCCAGAAGGGGAAAACGGACCACAGCATCGCGCGCATTTTTCTTGAGTTCGCACTCGAACAACCTTACAACGGCGAAAAAGCCCATGAAGTAATCAAAAATGTTTTGCCTCATTATTTTGCTGCGCTGCAGCCTTCGAAAAATGCGCGCAAAAAGGAATCGATTGCCGCCACCGTGACGCTCGTTCGATGGCCTTACACGTGAAATGTTTCTGATCCAGCAGGTCTGCTGACGGAGAGTGTTGTTCGGAGCTTTGGTGGAAGAGTTCGTTACGTCGTTGAAAACTATGGAGATTCGGAACTTGCACGCCGTTTTGGTGTGACTCGATACCCCGCGATTTTTGTAGAAGATGTGCTGGTCGCTAAGCCGAAGGATTTTGGTTTTTATGGCAAAGGTGAAGGAAAAGACGAAGGTCGATATGCTCCATGGAAGGATGTAAAAAGTCATGAGCGCTACCGGACTGATCTGAAACGAATGATTGATCTTGTCCTAGCAGATAAAAAAGAAGAGCTTAAAAAAGAGAGAGAAAGCGAAGTGGAGACGGGCATTGCATCGCTTCCTCGATTTGCGCTGACCGACCTATCCGGCCAGGCAATTACGACAGAAGATCTGGCAGGCAAGATTGTATTGGTGGAGTTCTGGGCCACATGGTGTCCGCCTTGTCGTGGTACCTTGTCATGGCTTGGTGATTTGAAGAAGCGTTATGGAGACCGGATTGTTGTGGTTGCCATCGCGATTGAATCCGATGAAGCAGATGTCCGTGAAATCGTAAAGGATTTGAACCTTCCGCTCCGATGGGCGATGGGTACGCCTGAAGTCGCGCGATTGTTTGGCGATGTGACGGCGGTGCCTACAATGTACTTGTTCGACTCAAATGGAAAGACTGTGGCAGCCTATTTTGGCGCGCCACCCGATCTTCATGCGAACGCAGAGCGCGCCATCAAATTAGCGATGTAGCGCGGGAGTTTCGCCCGCGCACGTGTGCTCGTACCTAACCTTGCGGGCGGGTCGCCCGCACCACTTCGTTTACAGACCGAATTCCGAGTACTTCATTCAGCAGGAAGAGCGGGCCAATCAGCAGATGCACAAGATTGCGAGTAAACGCGGGGGACCGTTTTTCGTACACAGCATGACCGATCCCTTGAAAAATCCAACCCACGATCAACGCGATCAAGCCGATTCGCAAGTCCGCAATCTTCCAGGCTGCTAAATTCAGAGCGCAGGAGACCAGCAGCATTCCAATCGCCAATCGGAAATTGAGACTCAAGTAGTAAAAGAACGCAACGGCGATCAGCAACTCAGCGGCAGTGAAAGGAGGGAATATCGTTAAGGGATGCAGGAGGGCGAAAAGGGAAAACATGATCAGTGGGATTCCGATGAAGTGACAGACTTTGTTTCCGCGCGTCTGATGATAGAAAGCATAATCAGACAGATGCGTATCGACTTTGTTCATCTCTTCAAGCGACAACGCGCTTTTTCATGTTTGACTGGGCAGCACTTTCCAAAGACCGCATCAAGGATTGAAGCATGACCAATCCGTCTGTGCATCCCACAGCGGGTTCAGAGGCTCGTTCCGGATGAGGCATGATCCCAAAAACATTCCGTTCGTTATTGCAGATCCCTCCGATATTCAATACGGAACCGTTCGGATTCGCTTCGGGAAGAATTAATCCATCGGGCGTCGAATAACGGAATAAGATGCAATCGTTATCCACAAGCTCCGTGAGCGTTGCGTCATCTGCGTAATAGTTTCCATCTCCATGCGCGATCGGGACTTCCAACACCTGTCCCTGTGCGAGATGTTTGGTGAGAGGAGAGCGAGTCGTTTCCACGCGCAAATTCACATGCATGCATCGAAATTGCAAACAGGCATTTTTCATGAGAGCACCGGGCAATAATCCTGCTTCGCAAAGAATCTGGAATCCGTTACAAATTCCAAATACGGTTCCACCCTCCTGAGCAAAACGTTCCACCGCTTTCATGACCGGTGAATAACGGGCCATGGCGCCCGTCCGCAGATAATCTCCGTAAGAGAATCCGCCAGGAAGAATAACCAGATCGGCATTCCCTAGCTGTTCCTCCTTGTGCCAGAGCATCTCCACATCCTGTCCCAGGATATTTCGGAAAACATGTTCCGTGTCATGATCACAATTGGATCCTGGAAATACAATGACTTTAATCTTCATGATTCCTCTCCCAGTTCAATAACATACTCTTCGATGATCGGGTTCGCAAAGACTCTGCGGGCGATCTCTTCCAGAAGTTTATTCGTATCGGACTTGTTCGCATTTTCTATCTCGATATCGAAAACTTTGCCCTGCCTGACGCCTTCGATACTGTTGTAACCCATGTGTTCAAGTGTCTGCCAGATGGCTTCGCCCTGCGGATCGTGAACCGTTTGTTTTAAACGGACAATGATTTTTGCCTTCATACCACCATCCTTTTTTTAGTGCTGAGTGCAAAGTGCTGAGTGCTGAGT
>JBKKAT010000532.1:0-9874 GCA_046714535.1 Acidobacteriota bacterium
CAGGAGCAGTGCGTTCCGTTAGATCAGTGTTCAAAACAGCTCCATATAACCCATCTTGAATCCCAACAGTCGCATCCAGCGCGTATCTTCTCCAGATCACGAAATATCCGTGATTCTTGGAGTCGTAAATCACTTGCGGAGCCAGATTATTGACGTTCGCTCCATGATCCGCCGCTGGAGAGATAAGTACTGCTTTGCCTGATCGTTTGCCAGTTGCTTTTAACTTTTGTGCAAATATTTCGAAGCGTCCGCTCCCATTTGTTTCGTTTGCATAGACGAGTAGAAATTCGTTGTCATCTGAATTAAAACTAATTTCAGCTGATTGAGCATTGGGTCCCTTCACAATCCGAAAAGCCTTACCGGAGGGATCGCCTGTCGAATCGATCCGGCGACCCCAAACCTGATGATTTGATGATGTCCCGTCATTCTTGTCCCAGATCACGAGGGTTACCTGAGTCGCGGAATTAAAAGCAGTGCGAACATTTCCCACAAATACCTGAGGCGTTCGCGGTACCAGAACAATTTTTTCGACAGTAATTGCATGTGCAGAACCAATGAATAATGAAATGATTAGAAAATAGAAAAGAGCCATGCGCTTCATCAACCCTCCGTTGGCACACATTAGAGGCCAATTCTCCATAAAATCCTTCGCAGTTTTTTTACGGTGGTCGAGAAAAAACAAAATTTATTTTTTCTTACTCCGTGATCTCCGTGACTCTGTGGTAAATGTTATGCGACGTAAGTATTTTCGCGAACTGAGTCATCGACTGTCATCTGTCTTGAACTTGAAGTTTTTTGAGGATTTTAGTAACGGTTTTCCATGTTCGGGTTCAGTGACCCTATCCCGCGAAGAAGAGCTACAGATTTCATTTTTCCTTTTTCTTCTTGTTTGAACCAGCGAAAACTCCTTGAAGCAGATCGGTCAGGAGTTGTCGTTGCGTTTCCTGTTCTTTAACTCTGGCTCGAAAAATGTGACCGCGTGGCGTTTTATCGCGTTGCACGAACTTCTTTTCCAGCATGTTTTGCAGGAGCCTGGATACAGTCGCGTAGGCTGATTTTTGAGTTGCGTCCATTTGCGCATGGATGGCACGAATGCTCAACGGTCCGTGGTCCCATAAGACTTTTAAGATCTGGAGTTCCGCATTGGTTGGTCTGATCTTCGTCATTTTTCAGAAGACGCGAACTTCATTCCCGCAACGCGCGACTTCGTCCCCAGCGGCAATGACCTGTCCGCACAAGTTCTAGATTGAACAGTTTTCCGTTTTCCAGAAAAAGATCGGCAATGGTGCGCCCATATTTGTCCGTACCATAGGTTTTGAGCAGGACATTTTTGCCCTCGATTGCTTGCTTTGCATATTTTGTCGCGCGTGAGCCGCTGCCTTCTGGACAATCGATTCCTTTGAGCCGGACGGTTTTCGCGCGCCCTTCGCGCGAAACCACAATTGTATCCGCGTCATGCACTGAAACTACGCGAACATAAAAATTTTCCGCTGACACTGCGGAGGCGAGAAACAAAAAAAGCAAACACTGCTTCATGACAGCCACCAAAATGGAATTTTAACGCAAAGGCGCAACGCGGCAAAGCCGCAAAGAGTGGAAGAAGAGGGATAAGGAGATAATAAGATAAGGAGATAATTTTTTCTTTTTTCATTTTCCACATCTGAAATATCTCCACCTCTCCCTTCTTACACGCAGCCAGTTGCAAGTTTGCAGAGAAAACAAGAATTGGACGCAAAGGCGCAAAGATTTATAACTGTGATAATGCGCGATCGAAGTCTTCGATGAGCTCTTCCGTGGATTCAATCCCAACGGAAACCCGAATCAGGCTATCGGAAACTCCCATTTTCAGGCGAACTTGCGGAGTCAGGCCTGCGTGCGAAGTTGTTGCGGGACGCGTCAGCAGAGATTCCACTCCACCGAGACTCGGAGCCACGATCGGAAGGGTTGCCTTCTTCAAAAACGCTTCGGATGCGGAAACACCGCCTTTGAGATCGAAGCTGAGCATACCGCTGCAACCATTGAAGAGCTCGCGCGCACGCTGGTACTGTGGATGGGTTTCTAATCCAGGATAATTCACTTTTGCCACCGCAGGATGGGACTGCAGGAATTTTGCAATATTCAAAGCGCTCTCATTTTGATACCGCACCCGTAAGAAGACCGTTTTGATTCCGCGTTGCAACAGATAAGCAGTATGCGGATCGAGTGTGCCGCCCAGATGATCCAATTTCATTTTTACTTTTTCAACTAAATCCGCGCGGCCGATCGCGGCTCCCGCTACGAGATCGGAGTGCCCATTCAAATACTTCGTGCAACTGTGCAGCGAAAGATCAAAACCATGTTCGGGAGGACGAAAATTTACAGGGCTCGCGAATGTATTATCGATCAATGAAATCAGTTTGTGCGACCGCGCGAACTGCACGATCGCTTTGAGATCCGGTACGACCATCATGGGATTGGCCATCGTCTCAACATAAACGGCTTTCGTACGCGGCTTTAGCTTCGATTCCCACGAATCCGGGTCGTTGCTGTTGATGAAATCGTAGGTTAAACCAAGAGCGGCAAAATCTTTTGTGAGGAAGTCATGTGTTCCACCGTACAGTTCTTCCTGAATCAGCAGATGATCACCGTTCGAAAGAACGGACATCAATGAAGTCGTAATCGCCGCCATTCCACTTGCCGTTACCAGCGCCGCTTCCGCGTTCTCCAGCGCGGCAAGTTTTTGCTGCAACGCAAAATGATTCGGAGTGTTATTCAGGCGAATATACCGGACATCATGGTAATTGGATTCTCCAAATGTTTCGTACATCGCGGATTGAAAAATCGGAACGGTAACCGCTCCTTGAATGTGGGGTTCCCCCGCATGGACCGCCTTGGTTTCCAAACGCTTCGGTATTCTCATCTTTGTACATTCCTCCCAAAGTAATCATACCTGCATCCATTGACCAGAACAGACATAGTTGAATTTAACATGTACCGGTACAGTTGTGATCGCAAAGAACGGACCGGGAAATCGTAACTAAATGAATTCGAAAGCAAGAATCTATGAAATATTCTATTTTCTGCGTTTTATTGTTTCTCATTTCGTGCAGCGGTTTTGCAAATGAACCTGCCCCTCCTTTACCTTCCAGAGCCTCGGATTGGCTGGAAGGAAAACCAATAGCGTGGTCCCAGTTGAAAGGAAAGGTTGTATTGATGAACGTCTGGACCTTTGGTTGCTGGAATTCTTACCGCTCGCTCCCCTGGATCGTTTCTTTGAAAAAGACAATTCCCGGGTTGGAGATTCTCGGGATTCATTCGCCGGAATTTGATCATGAAAAAAACAGGGACAAACTTCGTGAAACCATGGCCAGCTATAAGGTTACCTATCCGCAAGTTCTGGATGATGACTTGCATTACTGGCGCCAGTTAAATAACCGCTATTGGCCGGCTTTCTACGTGGTGGATAAACAGGGAAAGATTCGCGGAAAATTCGCAGGCGAAACACACCCGAATGATTCGCAGGCAAAACGGATTGAGAACTTAATTAAAGCGTTAACGAGAGAGCATTAACTTTGCGCCTTGGCGGCTTTGCGTTAAGTGCCGGTCAGAAAAGATTGAACGAGATCCACTTCCTCGGGGCTACCGATAATCAAGGGCGTGCGCTGATGCAACTCATGCGGAACAATATCCAGGATTCGTTCCTGTTCGCTGACCCCTTTTCCGCCCGCTTGCTCAATGATCATTGCCAGAGGCGCGGCCTCGTAGAGCAATCGCAATTTGCCCTCAGGTTTTTTCACTGAACCGGGATACAAAAATATCCCTCCATACAGCAGTGTCCGGTGCACATCTGCAACGAGCGAGCCAATATAACGCGTTCCGTATGGCCGACTCGTAGCCTTATCCGGTTCCTTTATATATTCCACGTAACGTTTGATTCCCTCATGCCAGGAATGATAGTTTCCTTCGTTGACGCTGTAATATTTTCCTTTCGCAGGAATTCGGATGTCTTCATGGGAAAGCAGAAACTCTCCGCAACTTGGATCATAAGTGAATCCATGAACTCCATGCCCGGCTGTGTACACAAACATGGTGCTGGAGCCGTATACGATATACCCGGCGCAGATCTGTTTGTAACCCGGCTGTAAACAATCATCGAGCGTTCCAGGTCCTTTTGCTGTGATCCGGCGGTGCACAGAAAAGATGGTTCCAATCGTTACGTTCGCGTCAATGTTGCTGGAGCCATCAAGAGGATCAAACAGAAAAACGTATTTTCCATGAGGATATCCTTCTGGAATCGGAAGAATGGAATGAGATTCTTCGGATGCCATTACGCAAATTTGTCCGCTTCGGCCCAGGATTTCATGCAACACGCGATTCGCATATTCATCCAGTTTGGTTACACGCTCACCATGAACGTTTTCGCTGCCCGTTAAACCCAGAATATTCACAAGCCCGGCTTTTCGAACATCGCGCGCAATCAATTTTGCAGCAAGAGTGATGTCATTGAGTAATCCGGAAAATTCACCGGTCGCATCCGGAAACTTTCTTTGTTGTTCCATGATGTGGCGGGATATGGACATTACTTCATGTGGAATCATCGTGTCACTCCTTTTAGCGGGCACCGAAACCCACCCTCCGATTATAATTCGGAAGTTTGATATAATCACGCCAGACTTAAAGCTATGTCCAACTATTTATGGATCACGTTCGATTGCTATGGCACTTTAATCGATTGGGAACTGGGGATTGCGGCGGCTTTCGAAAAAATGGCTATGGCTTCCGGGGCGCCCTTTGACCGGAATCAGGTCTTAAAACTCTACCGAAAATACGAAAAAGAAGAAGAAGTTCAATATAAAAGGTACCGTGATGTGTTAACGCGTGTGGCGCGACGCATTTGCTTTGATCTCGGTTTTCAAACCTCAACATACGATTTTCTGGCGGAAAGTGTTCAGCGCTGGAGACCCTTTCCTGATACAAATCAGGCGCTCCAGCGGCTTGCTCGAAGACATAAGCTGGGAATCCTTTCCAATGTGGACAACGATATGTTCGCGCAGACCTTCAAACACCTGACCGTTCAATTTGATTTAATCGTAACAGCAGAGAACGTTTCTTCATACAAACCGGAACTCAATCACTTTCAGGAAGCGCGGCGGAAAATCGCTCATGCTGATTGGATCCATGCCGCTCAGAGTTACTTTCACGATATTCTTCCGTGCAAACGCCTGGGAATCGATTCGGCATGGATCAACAGGATGCAAGAACCATTGAAAGATCAGGATGTAAAACCACTCTTTAATGGTCCGGATCTTTATCGTTTTGCGAATTGGATTGAAGGAGTGGATTCCAATCCAAATTTACTAGGGTAAGACCTGGGAGTCCTGAACTTCTTGAACCTCTTGAACTTTTTTCCGCGCTTCTTCCAGAAGATCGTTCAATTCCCGGAGTTGATTTTCCTGTTCCGGTTGTTTTGCTGCTGACACAATAGCAGAAGCCCTGGTTAAGATTTCCGCTAATCGTTCGCTCAGGTCCCTCAGATTCGAGATGATCCGGCGTCTCTGGATTTCTGACTGACGGTATCGCAGCGCATTCCTCATAACTGATAAGAGGCGTTCATTGTCGAACGGTTTGAGTACGTAATCCACTGCGCCTGCTTTCATGCACTCTACTGCTACTTCTTCATTGCCTTTTCCTGTGAGCATGACGACAAAACTCGTCGCATGATGTTTGCTGACGTGGCGCAAAACATCCAGTCCATCCATGTTCGGCATCATGTAATCCAGCAATACCACTTCCGGATTAAACCTGGTGATTACCTGCAAGGCGGTTTCGCCATCCGAAGCGTCGGCTGTTTCGTATCCTTCCGATTCCAGGAGAAGTTTAAGAAAATCTACCAGGGTAGGGTCATCATCTACAATTAAAATTTTGTGCATAATTGATCTCTCTTATAACGCCTCACCAAAATACTTTTTCACCTGGTCGACCACGCCCCGCAGTTCCAGCGGTTTAGCGATCACTGCTTCGGCGCCCATCAATAAAGATTGGTTCTGTTGTTCCAATTCTGCCAGTCCTGACAGAATAATCACGGGAATATCGCGCGTTTCCGGAACTGATTTTAATTCACGCAAAACATCCAGTCCTTCTCGATCGTGCATCAGCAGATCCAGGAGAATCAACGCAGGATTTACATCTTTGGCTCTGTTCACAGCTTCTTTACCGCCCAGCACGGTGCTCACATGGTACCCTTCCATGGATAAACTTTCGGCGAAGTATTCTAACGTAGAGATGTCATCATCCACCACCATAATTTTCAAAGGGGCTTCCCGTGAATCGATCAGATCGCTGGCTTTGCGCAGAATCTCATGCAGTTTGTCCACATCGATCGGTTTTTCCAGATAGTCAAATACGCCAAATTGATCCCCCTTTTCTTTATCGGCTAGGACAGACATAACAATCACCGGAATGCCGGAAGTGAGCGGGTCCGAATGCAGTTTCTCGAGCAGATGGAATCCATTCATATCAGGTAAATATATATCAAGCGTGATCAGATCCGGCTTGTGTTCCCGGGCGATTGCGAGGGCGTCTCTTCCTGACTTTGCGGGTATGACGGCGAATCCTTCATCTTCCAGCAGCATTTTGATCATGGCACTCACGTTCGGATCATCCTCGACAATTTCCACTAATTTACCCGGATGATGCGTTCGTCCGGTAAGCAGCCTGGCAGGTTTTGTCTCTTGAGAATGGCGATGCAAAGGAAGTGTGAATGAGAATTTACTGCCGGCATTCTCTTCGCTTTCCACTTGAATTTTGCATCCATGAGCTTCCAGGATTTCCTTCACAATCGCAAGACCCAATCCCGTACCGCCATATTTGCGAGTGGAGGAGCCATCCACCTGGTAGAAGCGTTGAAAGATTTTAGTAAGATGTTCTTTAGGAATGCCGACTCCACTGTCGGTAACGTTAACCCTTACGAAAACATCTTCCGTTCCCGGCGGTTCTACAACAACACGAATCTCGCCGGGTGAAGACGTAAATTTCTCGGCATTCATGAGCAAATTCATCATCACTTCGCGAATTCGATCCGGATCGCAATAAATCGGCGGGCAGGGAGGAATGTCCGATACGATTCGGATATCCCTCTCCTTTCGCCGGATTTCGATTTTGATACTTTCGACACAGGATTCGATCAGCTGGGTCAGGGAACAAGCCTCCCAACGAAGCTTAGTCATGCCGGCGCTAACGCGGGAAAAATCGAGAAGAGAACTGATCAGACGCGTAAGATGATTCAGATTATCCCGGCAAACGTTCAATCCTTTTGCTTGTCTCTCATTGATCTGGCCAAGACGGCCACTCAGAATGAAATCTACATAACCCTTGGTTGAAACCAGCGGCGCCTTCAGCTCATGTGAAATGTTCGCAAGAAAGTTGGACTTTAATTCATCCAGGTGCAACAATTCTATATTCGCCTGTTCGAGCAAAATTTTCTTTTCCTGAGCGTCATCGGTCGTTTTCTGGAGCTGTTCGATTTTTTGTTCCAGCTCGTGCGCCATTTTATTTATGCTTTCCGCCAGCGTGGAAACTTCATCGTCCGAGACAATGTGCAACCGGTGCGTGAATTCACCGGCTGTAATTCTGGACGTCGCGTCCCGAATCTGGTTCAAATGCCGTGAGATATCGATGGCTGCAATGGACGCAACGAGCGCACCGATAGCGATGATCACAAAAATCATCGAAACCGTTTGCCACCAGGTGGATTCGTGAATCACGCCGGTTCGCAAAGTTTCTTGCATATGCGCGTGCTCCATTAATGCAAAAAATGTAAGGGCCATCGCGATCAGCATTGTAAAAGAGAGAAGCAGCTTCATCAGAATTGGATAACGCAGAACGGAAATTTCTTCCCCCAGCTCTTCGGCAATTTTGGTTCGAACCGGAACCATGGTCGCGCGGAGAATGTGGAAGTGAACGAACGATGCGGTCAGCCCCGCGCTCAACACGCCCAGAAAAAGGTAAAGCCGGTAACTCTCTGCAATATTCAAAACTCGAATACTGTAGTAAACAATGGCAAAGCCGGCCGCAAACCAGCTCCCCATGCTCAGAAGCGCCGAACGCACTGAGAAGAGGGTGGCTGCCCGCTCCGCTTCTCTCGCCGACCCGGTTCCTTTCAGATAGCGAATCACGGGCAGGACCAAACGCCGGTTTAAGGGAATTACCCAGAGAATAGAAATGGGAATGGCAACGAGTGCGAAATAGAATGTCTTCTTGAGCTGATCGGGTGTGAGATTAAGAAGTTGCCAGTAATAGAGGATCAGAATTGCTGAACCGAGTAAAACCGGCAGGGCAAGCCTGAACTTCAGTCCGTGAAAATATGATCTTGGTTCCCGCTCTGCCATCGCATCCCTTTCTTCCCATCGGACAACTCGGGATTATAACATGACACAGTTTGGGTACGCTTGTAGTCGGGGTGAAAAGGAATTTAACACAGAGACACAGAGTCACGGAGAAGAAATGGAAAATCTATTATTTTATCTCTGTGTCGCTGTGCCTCTGTGTTAAAGAGCTAAAATGCGATGAAGCAATGTTGATTTGTCGGGGAAGCCCCACTATTATGCGGTCTCGGGAGGATTTAACATGCGATTGCTTTTTACTATTCTACTGACCCTTCTGCTAAGCTCCGTGGCCTCCGCGGCCACCGAAGATGAGAAGTTTTCAAAACTTGTCGATGAATATCTGGAGCTCTCGTGGCGACTATCACCGCTCAATGCAACGTTTAGCGGGATTCATCAGTATGATGATCAACTCGAAGGGTTTCTGCTGACTGATGCGGCTAAGCGATTGGAAGAAAACAAAGCGTTTGTGCAGCGTATTCAGCGTGAGATCGACTCAAGCAAGCTCAATGAAGGCAATCGCATCGATTTTCAGCTCGTGCTGGATGGGGTGAAAGCTCAGGAATTTTCATTGAAAAGGTCGCATGATCTGGAGCGCGATCCGGGCATTTATCCTCAGATTTTGGCCGGGACAGGTTTTCTTATGTTTTCACGCGAATATGCCCCTTTTCCGGATCGCATGTCGAATCTAACAAAGAGAATGGAAAAGATGCCACAGGTTCTGGAAGCCGGGAAAAAGAATTTAAAGAATCCTCCCAAACTCTGGACCGAAATCGCAATCGAAACCACCAAAGGAGCGGTTGGCCTTTACCAGGATCTAATCGGCGGCGCGATTTCGGAAATGCCTGAAGGAGACGAGCTTCGTAAGCGGATGGAGAGTGGAAATGCGAAAGTGATTGCGGCGCTCCAATCCTATCAGCAGTTTCTGGAAAAGGATCTGCTGCCCCGATCCACCGGTGTTTTTGCAGATGGCAGGGAGAGCTTCGTTTACCGCCTGAAGAATTTTTATTTGATGGAGCAAACTCCGGAGGAAATCAAAGCTACAGCCAACAAGGTTCTGCTGGAGACCAAAGCCGAAATGGATCGTGTTGCGGCAAAACTGGATCCGAAGAAGAAGTGGTGGGAAATCCTGGAAGAAGCGAAGAAAAAGCATTGGCCGGAGGATCAAGTACTGGCGGAATACCGAAAAGCAACAGAACGCGCGCGGCAATGGGTGTTGGAGAAGAAGCTCGCTTCGATTCCGGAAGAAAAATTGGACGTAATCGAAACCCCTTTGTTCATGCGTTTTGTCACTCCTTACGCCGCTTATTTTTCGCCCGCTCCATTCGAAAAGGAACAGAAAGGCTTTTATTTTGTTACTCCTGTGGACACCAGTTTGCCAGCCGAAAAAAAATCGGGACTCCTGGGTGAGTTTTACATTGATATAGAAAATACAACCGTGCATGAAGCGTATCCCGGCCATCATTTGCAGTTTATTCATCAGAACAGACTGTCTAAAATTCGCAGATTGAGCG
>JBKKAT010000533.1:0-7856 GCA_046714535.1 Acidobacteriota bacterium
TCCTATCCATCGGGAGAGCCAGACTTTTTGTGCAGCAACGATGTGCGTTAACGTTCCGTTAACACCACCGTGACTTGATTTTAGATCCTGTAAATATTGTTCGGTTGGCAGTTGCGCGGCAGCTTCAAACAAACGGTTATTGGCCCACAGATTGTAATCAAAAAGCTCAGTGATTTCTTTCACATCCATATCGATTTGCCTCTCGATTCAAGTTTCTAAGGTAGCGATCACAGGCGCATGATCGCTGGTTCCTACCTCACTCAACACCGTACATTCAGGAATCCTTTCTGCCAGCGGCCGGCTGGCGAGTACATAGTCCAGACGCCATCCTATATTTCGTTGTCTCATGTTTCGCCAGGGCGGCCACCACGTGAAGATTTGATCGTCCGTTGGATGCAGCGCGCGCATTACATCGACCACACCAGCGCTCAGAACTTTTTGGAAGAGCTCCCGTTCATCGGGACGCTGACCAAATGCGCGCGGTTTACGCTCTTTCGGATGAACATCCTGGTCAGTAACTGCAACATTCATATCACCACAGATGATCAACTGCTCCCCCTGCGAATGTTTTTGTTGAATGTAATCGTCCAGGGAACCCAGGAAGCGCATTTTAGCCTCGAAGTCTTTGCCGCCATTCGGCACATACACGGAAATAAAAGTGATGGGTCCGACTTTGCCTTCCACAATTCGAGTTTCATAATCGAAAACAGGATGGCTGAATGAAGGAGGTTCCGGACTGAACTCCTTGCTGATGTGCAGACCGACCCCTGAATAACCGCCCAGACCATGCCAGTAACACCAGTATCCTTCCAACTCGCAGAGGAGCGGGGGAATCTGCAATGGTCCAGCTTTGAGTTCTTGCAAGCACACCACGTCCGGACGAGTTTCCTGCATCCATGTTTGGAACTGCACTCCTCGCGCACGAATCCCGTTTACATTCCACGTTGCGATTTTCATTTTTGTAGTTTACAAACCGAATATAATCATAAGACGAATGAAAGAAGAACGCATAGTCCTCAAGACGGAGCATCATGAATCGGAAGCGCTACTGATGCTACCGCCTGACGCAAAACCAACTGGTGTGATTCTCGGTCACGGTGCCGGAGGAAATATGCACTCCGAATTCATGACCTATTTTCAAAGAAAGATTGCGGAAGCCGGCCATGCATGTATGAAATTCAATTTTCCCTACAGCCAAAACAAAAAGAAAGTTCCAGATCCTCAACCGGTGCTGATGGCGAGCTATCGCAAAGCAATCGACGCGATGCCGTTTGAAAGAGTGGTCATCGGCGGGAAATCTATGGGCGGACGTATCGCCTCTTACGTTGCCGATTCCGATCAGGTTCGTGGATTGCTCTTTCTCGGGTACCCGCTGCACGCGCCGGGAAAAGTGGATCAGTTAAGGGATGAACATTTGTATCGCATTCAAAAGCCAATGCTTTTCATCAGCGGAACAAAGGATCCTTTTGCGCGCGAAGACCTTCTGTTGTCAACTTTGAAAAAGATTGGTGATTACGCGACGCTCCATGCTGTAGAAGGTGGCGGACATTCTTTGGAAGTCTCCCGGAAAACCGGGCCTTCCACGTCAGAAATTCGAACAGCAGTGATGCAGGCGATTTTGAGTTGGTTGAAACAATTGTAGTGGCACTACTAGAAAATGCGCTTGTGGGCCGTGCTTAAGGAAGGTTCGTAATGAATTGCGCGCGCGCCGCCCGCTTGTTTGGCATGGGAGAGTGCCATGTCTGCAAGCCGCATCAGATCTGCAATACTATTCACCGCGCACCGCGGATAAGTTGCGCCACCGATGCTTACGGTTACCGGCTTTTCCGGATCGCGCGTTAATAGCAAAGGAACTTCCTCTGTGATTCTCCCCGATACCAATCGGGCGCCTGCCGTATCGGTTTCGGGAAGCAAAACCGCGAATTCATCGATGTCATAGCGCGCAATCAAGTCTTCGGTTCTGCAAATCTCCTTGAGGATTTCAGCAGTCTTCTTCAGCACCGTGTCGCCGTCTTTCCGGCCGTAAGCCTCATTGTATTCCCGCAGCCGGTCCAAATCGATTTTAAGTACGGTCGCGGGATGTTTGTGCCGTAACGTCCGTCTCCATTCGATCTGGGAAATTGCGTCAAAATAGTGCCTCTGATACATACTTGTCAACGCATCCCGCGTAGCCCAGTCGTAAAGAATGACTGATTCCAGGGCAGGTCCCGCATGCATCAGAAATACATTCAACATTTCCTTGTCGCTTGCTCCGTAAGGAATGTCCTTGGGGCTGTCACAATACAGAATTCCTACTACTGTATTAGCGCCAGTGCGGCTGGAATGAAAAGGAATGCAGAGCACGGTTTTTGCGTCCGCGGATTCATGGTTTCTATGAAGAGGAGAACCTTGCCGGCAAACTTCACGCAGAAGAACATCGCTCGCCGGAAACTGTTCCTGTTTTAACGTTCGACCTTCATGATTTTGTGCGTGGCGGAACCGGAACGAAGTTTCATTCTCTTTGGTGAGAAGCATGCCGCGTTGCATTCCGGTAAGTTGCAACACTATGTCGAGTGCGATACGCGAAGCCTGATCCAGATCAAGCGTGGAGTAAAGTCTTTGTGTGAACTCGAACCACTTCTCCAATCGATTCGGATCGTCTTCCGTTTTCGCCACGTTAAACCTCTCTCTATATTCTAGCGAGAGGTTAGCGCAAAGGTCAATCTCCGGTTAACGCAAAGGCGCAAAGTCGCTAAGAAAATATTTATTTGTGACTTGGCGGCTTTGTGTACGTCAATCGTGTTGAAAGACGAATGGAACGATCAAAGCGAGAAGAATCGCTGCGCCCAGAACAAATAAGGCGGAAGTAATCAACATAAAATCATCCTCCTATCTTCTCAATACGGAGGTGAATTCTTGAAAGTTCCCGGTTTACAAATGAATTTTTCTCAGACGGAGAGCATTGGCAATTACCGAGACCGAGCTGAAAGTCATTGCGGCGCTGGCGATCATTGGATTCAGGAGCAATCCAAAAAGGGGGTAGAGAACTCCGGCAGCAACCGGGATACCGAGCGCGTTATATAAAAATGCAAAAAGAAGATTTTGCCGGATGTTCCGTATGGTTGCGCGGCTCAAGTTTCTTGCCCGTACAATTCCGCGAAGGTCCCCCTTCACCAGAGTGATGGATGCGCTTTCTATCGCCACATCAGTTCCGGTGCCCATCGCAATTCCCACATCGGCAGCAGCCAGAGCCGGAGCATCGTTGATTCCGTCTCCAGCCATGGCAACAAGTCGTTGCGATTCCTGAAGCTCTTTCACGATCCGCAATTTGTCCTGAGGTAGAGCACCTGCGTGAACCTCATCAATATTTAATTTTTCCGCTATCGTTTTTGCAGAAGCAAAATGATCGCCCGTTACCATCACAATGCGTATGTTGTCACGTTGCAGAGCCTGCACTGCTTCGGGTGTGCTTTCTTTAATGGGATCGCTGATTTGAATGAGGCCGGCGAGTTCTCCCTCAATCGCAATGTAAACCACAGTGCTTCCTGTTTTTCGTAATCGTTCACTGTGTTCGAAAAGGGAATCGTTTTGGATTTGCGAATCCTGCAAAAAGAGATCATTCCCAAGGATGACCCTTTTCCCATCAACGATTCCGGATACACCTTTACCAGGTTTGTATTGGAATTCTTGTGTTTCCGGAAGGTGCACGACTTTTTCTTTGGCGGCCGCCAGGATGGCCTGTGCAAGCGGATGCTCGCTCCTTTTCTCTAAAGATCCTGCATATACAAGAAGTTCTTCGGTTGTCCGGCTCTGAACCGGGTGCACCGAAGTCACTACAGGTTTTCCTTCCGTGAGTGTGCCGGTCTTGTCCACAACCAGAGTGTTGACCTTTTCGAGAGTTTCCAGTGCTTCTGCGTTTTTGATGAGAATCCCTGAGGTCGCTCCTTTTCCAGTAGCCACCATGATGGACATGGGTGTTGCAAGTCCGAGGGCGCACGGGCAAGCAATGATCAAAACAGCAACGGCATTCACAACGGCATAAACGATTCCTGGCTCCGGACCGATCCTCCACCACACAACGAAAGTAAGGATCGCCATGAGTAGGACCGCCGGAACAAAATATCCGGAAATGACATCTGCGAGTCTCTGGATCGGAGCCTTGCTTCGTTGTGCTTCGCTCACCATACGAACGATTTGCGCAAGCATCGTTTCTTGACCCACACGTTCGGCGCGCATGACGACACTTCCCGTTCCGTTGGTTGTGCCTCCGCTAACTTTGTCCCCTTCTTTTTTCTCCACCGGAATCGGTTCACCGGTCAGCATCGATTCATCCACCGTGCTGATTCCTTCTACAACAACTCCATCCACGGGAATGTGTTCTCCGGGGCGCACACGCAAAAGGTTTCCCTTGTGTAGCTGCCCCAGCGGAACATCTTCTTCGTTGCCATCGCTTCGAACGATTCTTGCTGTTTTGGGAGCAAGGCGAAGCAGGGCTTTGATTGCGCCGGACGTTTTGCTGCGCGCACGCAGCTCCAGCACCTGACCGAGCAGCACCAGGGTTGTGATCACTGCAGCGGCTTCAAAGTAGACGGCGCCTGGCCGGAATGGTCCTGAAGTGAATGGGGAACCAGATCAGGAAGTAAGGCGGCTGCGAGACTGTACAAATACGCAGTCGCTGTTCCCATTGCGATTAACGTAAACATGTTGGGGCGGAACGGGACGATTGAATTCCATCCGCGGACGAAGAAGGGAAACCCTCCCCACAAAACAACCGGCGTCGTAAGAACCAGCTGAAGGATGATTAACAATCTGGGAGAGACAGCGGTGTGCAGGGGGCGCCCCGGCAACATCTCCGACATTGCGATCAGGAAAACGGGAAGCGTGAGGAAAAGGCTGTACCAGAACCGTTTTGTCATGTCTACGAGTTCCGGATTCGCTTCTTCTTCCGCCTTAATGATCAGTGGTTCAAGCGCCATGCCACAGATGGGACACGATCCGGGCCGGTCTTTGATCACTTCCGGATGCATCGGGCAGGTGTAGGTGATGCCGTCTTTCACCTGGAGGGAAGGAGTTTCCGCCGCAGTTGCGGGCTGTAAATATTTCCGGGGATCTGCTCTGAATTTTGCGAGGCAACCCTTACTACAAAAATAGTACGTAGTATTTTCGAACGTGTGCTGGCCGGCGGCTTTCTCCGGAACGACATTCATGCCGCACACGGGATCTTTCATGAATCAAAATTTACGGGGGCGACCCGTTTTCGGCAATCTGATTTCGGAACGGCTCTTCAAGTAATATTCCACCAGATCGACCACCGGGTACCAGATCACACCTTCGTTGTCCCTTACGTAAGGTATTTCTTGCGTCTTGCGGCGTCTGTATAGAGTTGCCTGCGATATCTTAAATCGCGTTTGAACCTGATCTTCCCGTATCAATAAAGGAAAGCCGGATCGCCCCGCTCTGCGACCAAAGGACTGCCATGCTTCTTCCAGCAGAGCATCCAGAATCACCGCAAGCCGCTTCAAAGTGTCTTTCTTGATCAATCTCCGTTTTTTGAGATCTTTTAAACGAGATTCGAGTTCGATTGATAGTTCGTCCGCTTGCTGCAATTTTTCAAATAGTTCCGGTACACTTGCCTGTGGTTTCTTCATGCTTCATTTCAACTATCATTGAATAGTCTAGCAGAGTGTAAGACGGGGGATAGGGAGATAAGAGCGGGATACGGGGATGAATAAAAGAATGAAGCTGAAGTTCCGATCAATTTCCCTTTTTCTTATCTCCTTATCTCCTTCAAATCTCCTCATCCCCCTTATTCTTTTCGTGATTGCGGCACAGGCGTGGACGCAAGAAACGGATGATTCTCAGCGAAAAACAGAGCCTGTGATCATAACGGTTTCAGCTCAAGCTATTCCGGAATCCTCCGTATCCGGTTCGGTTACTCTTATTTCGCGCGAGATGATTGAAGCGAGTCAAGCGGAAAGTGTGATCGATCTTCTGCAAGAATCGACATTCCTTCACATTTCACAAGTCGGTGGGGCCGGCGGATTGTCCTCCGTTACACTGCGGGGCGGTGATCCCAACTTTACTCTCGTCATGATTGATGGAATTCCTGTGAACGATCCAACGAATCTACTGGGCGGCTCGTACGATTTTTCTTATCTCAGCACAGATCAGATCGAACGAATAGAAATTGTCCGTGGACCGCTTTCATCCATTTTTGGATCGGAAGCGATCAGCGGTGTAATCAACATCGTGTCGCGTCAGGGGACTGGACGTCCGAAATTGTCCCTGGAAGCCCGCGCAGGAAATTTCGGATCTCAGGAAGTTCGGACGGGAATTCAAGGCCGGCATTCGAAATGGTCGTACGCTTTCAGTGGTTCGTACTTTGATATTGACGAACAGACAGCGCATGATTCTTTGAATCGAAAAACAGCCGCGCTAAATTCGAGTGTCGAAATCGTAGACGGCCGTTTTCTCAACTTCACCTCGCGATACACCGCCAATGATGCATCCGGATTTCCTGAAAATGGTGGTGGCCCGCTGTTTTCCATTTTGCGGGATACTGAAACATCCGAATCGGAAGAACTTTTATTCGGTGCGCGTTATCACCAGCCGGCATTCGCCATAGATTTTGATTTCTTTAAACACCGAAGCGATTCTTTTACTCCCGCGATTCTGGACGGAATCCCACCGGGAGGACTTTCCTTGCCTTCGTTTCAAAACCGGAGCGATTTTGAGCGAACGAGGATTCAATGGACTGGTTTCTGGACGCGGGCGCCATGGTCCTCTACCCTAACGGCATCCTGGAAACGCGAATCGGGTGACAGTAACGGAGTCATTGCCGATTTTCTTCCTACGGAGTTTCAACTTCAGAGAAATACTCTGGCAGCGGCCGGGGAAATTCTTTATGATTCCCCGAATTTTCACGCAACTTTCGGAATTCGTGTGGATGATACCGAAGATTTTGACAGAGAAATTTCTCCGCGTTTCGGCCTCACATATCTCTTCCCGCAAGCCGGGGCCAAAATTCGCGGTACATGGGGCGAAGGGTACAAGCTGCCATCTTTTTTTGCTGTCGGGGATCCGAATATTGGAAATCCTGAGTTGTTGCCGGAGCGAAGTCGCGCCTGGGACATCGGAGTGGAGAAGGAAGTTTATGATGCGAAGCTGTTTCTTTCGGGAGTGTGGTTCCGGAATTCTTTTCGCGATTTGATTGACTTCAGCGCCGATGAATTCCGGTTGGTAAACAGGCGCGAAGTGATCACGAAGGGAGCTGAACTGGAAGCGAGATATAAAGCTACGCGCGCGATCCAATTGTTGGCCCATTTGAATTATGTCGATGCGGAAATTCGCGGCAGCACAGAACATTTGCGGGACCGTCCGAAATGGCGCGGAGGATTAGGTCTGGATTGGCAAATCAGAGACGCGCTCCGTTTGCATTTGACCTACACAGCAGTAGGGGAGCGCTTTGATTTTCAAATTCCGGTACCGGAACGGGCGATTGCCGGGCAGTACCAGACTCTGGATTTAGCGGCTTCCTATCAAATCGTCGAAGGGGTCACGACGTTTTTGCGGATTGATAACTTGCTTGACCGCGAATATCAGGAGTTTGTTGGCTTTCCCAATCCGGGAATCTATGCGCGCGCGGGCGTGACCTTGAGTTTTGAACCTTAATCCGCTAAACCACAAAAAACAAATCGAAAATAGAATAAGAACCAATCCCGCAGGCGCAAATTCCAAACTGTCGCCCAAAAGCCGGTTTGAAAATTGAAACTTGATGCCTGGAGTTTATTTGGAATTTCGTACTTGCGATTTGGATATTCTCTTTTAGAGTTCGACCTGGGCGCCCAATTCTACTACGCGATTAGAAGGAATACGGA
>JBKKAT010000534.1:0-2611 GCA_046714535.1 Acidobacteriota bacterium
CTATTCGTAAATCGTTGATTTTGAAAATTAATTTCAGGCGGGCGGCGTGGTTTCCTATTTGCAGGCGGGAGGCCTTCGCTCCCCTGGACGCCTGCGCGTCTTTTCCGATACCAGAAGAAATAGGCGGGGATGCCGGTTGCGATGATGATGAGTCCAGCAATACTCTCCTTCGGCTGCCTGATGATTGTATTGATGACGAGGGCTACAGCGGCAAGTATGAAGAGAACAGGGGTGTAGGGGTAGCCTGGAACTTTGTAGCCGCTTTCCGTTTCAGTAGATTGTTTTCGAAGGGGAAAAATGCTGGCAGCGGCAAGCGCATAAAAAATCCATCCGCCAAAAACCACATATGTGAACAACTGTTGAAATGTGCCGGTGACCGTCAGAACGATGGCCCACACGGAAACGGCAATAATAGCGATGACAGGCGTCCTAAAACGGGGGTGAACCTCCGCCAGTTTCTGAAAGAAGAGCTGGTCTTTTGCCATGGCATAGAATACGCGCGGCAGGGTGAGCAGAATGCTGTTTGCGGCGGAGAAAATGGAAACCAAAATGGCAGCCGCCACAATTTTTCCGGCCCAGCCGCCCACAAGAGCAGAAACTGCAGAAGCGGCGATACTGTCCGTGTTTGCGGCATCTCTCCCAAGAGCGGAGACGTAAGAAAGATTGGCAAGCAGGTAGATGAAGATCAATACGAGCAATCCTGCCAGGAAAGCGCGCGGATAATTGCGCGCAGGTTGAATGACCTCGGAGCCACTGAATGTAACGAATTGCCATCCTTCATAAGCCCACAAAACACCGATCATCGCAACGCCTGCGCTGGAGAATGTTGCGACTCCCCAGGAATCAGGCCAGAGATTGGTGTAAAGATGCGTTGAATTCCTTCCCAGGAAAAGAAGAGCGATGCTCATGGTTAAGATTGCCGTCACCTTCAGCGCGGTTGTCCAATTTTGCAAATCCGAACTTCGTCTGGCTCCCCGAACATTTACCAATGTGACTAATGCAATCATGAAAATGGAAATCACTTTAGAGAAAAGAGGATTGAGCGAAACAATCTGATTCAAGTAAGCGCTAAAAGCTGAAGCAAGTGTTGCCATCGCTCCGCTGCCAATGACAAAGAAAAGAGTCCAACCATAAACGAATGCAGGCAACGACCCGAATCCATCTCGAATGTAAATGTAAAGTCCGCCGGCCTTTGGATTCCTCGCGCTCAATTCGCCGTATGTTAATGCCCCTAACAAAGAAAGGATCCCTCCAAAAACCCACACAAGAAGTGAAACGCCTACCGAACCATCCACACTGCGTAGCACCGCTCCGGGAACAATAAAAATTCCGGAACCGATCACGGCTCCGATGATCAACAAAACAAGATCTCGCAACGTAAGTGTGCGAATGAGTTCAGCCATGCTTTACTACTCCTGATTATGAATGCAGGCTAAAGCCTGCGATCCTCAATCAATGCCGGCTGAAGCCGGCGCTCCTTTCTATTTCCGAATCGGATGAGCTTCCGTGTTAAAGATCACTTTTGACAAATCCATGGTTTCGCGTGGCGCGAACAAAAGATAAAGATACTTCAAGGTTTCCGCTAAAAAGAAACTTTCCATGCTGTCTTTCTTTTCTTTTGTCTGAACGGATTTAAGCGCCGCATAACCGGCACGAGTCCGGCAATACTTCTTCAAGCTTTTGAAAAAAGTTTCTCCCATTTCTAAGTACACGGGATCGTTTTTGAAGTAATACAAGTAATAAGCTGATTCTATGATTTCCGGGCGGAGAGGATAACCGTCGTATGTGATCTTCATGGTGGTGTAATCAATTTCTTCCGGTTCGATTCCGAATGTCGTCCACATTTTGTAGCTGGATTCCTGTAAAGCCTTGGCACGCGAAAAATCACCGGACAACGCGAGCACGCCGGGGAAAAACGCATCGAGTGCCCCGAATTTTGTGGCGACGCGTTCCCCTGTATCCATGTTGACGGTTCCATACCACAGCCCGGTGGATCTCTGATCCGCCAGATGGATATTCAATGCCGCAACGCTCTCTTTCCACATGGCACGACAATCTTCATCACCGAAAAGAAGCCAGCATTTCAGCAGATATTCATAGTACGAATCGATTCCACCACTGATGTGGCTGTTCTTGTTCGTCCATTCTCCTGTTTCCACATTGATCTTTGAACCAACCAATCCAATCGCGGAACGCCGGTTATAAAGCTCCAACAACGCGTTTTTTGCTTTTCGAAAGTAAGTCGGATTTCCGGTAAGCTTACTCAGAGTTCCAAATTCGATTAACAAGGTTCCTATTTCAGCAGGATTTGTTTCCGCTCCGCGCACGGCGCCCGTTTTCAAATTGATATACATGTACGGAAGTCCTGTGGGCGAATCAAATACGTGAACCAAACGCAACCCGAGGTCCTCCGCCTTCACCATCAGTCGTTTATCTCCCGTCATCTGATAAGTGCTGAGAAGTCCTCCCAGAATTCGAATCACGATTTCAAAATTCTTAACGTAAATGTCATGGTCAAACGAAAGCTTTTCTGCAATAAACTCCCTCGTTTTGTCTGCTTCTTAGGTAAGTCCCATCAGATACATGGTGTCCAGCGCGTCGACAGGTGTCA
>JBKKAT010000535.1:0-4397 GCA_046714535.1 Acidobacteriota bacterium
GACCCTGCTGGGGCTTTTCAGCACCCATCCACCAACGGAAAAACGGGTGAGCAGACTGCGGGAGTTATTCGGACATTTCTAGCATCGATCCGGAGGGCGGGCCTCCGTGCCCGCCAAGATTCGATCATTATTTGGCGGGCAGGGACGCCCGTCCTCCGGAATCTTAGGGTATTGATTTTCCCATGCATAATCCAGTATAATTTGTCGTTAGCACTCTTCTTAAGCGGCTGCTAATCAGGCAGTCTTAAGTCTGTCATTATAAAACACTTACAGATGGAGGTTTGTACAACTATGATGATTCAACCATTACACGATAAGGTGGTGATTCAGCGAACGGACGATAAAACGGAAGAAGTTCGGGGCGGAATTATTATTCCGGATACCGCAAAGGAAAAACCGCAACGCGGAAAAGTGATTGCAGTGGGCAAAGGAAAAATCTTAGAAGGTGGCAAACGCAGACCTGTGTCTGTGGAACCAGGTAATCACATACTGTTTTCCAAGTGGGCCGGAAATGAAATCAAACTGGATGATCAGGAATATCTGATCATTACTGAAGATGAAATCTTAGCGATCATTGACTAATTAGTGGAGGACACATGGCAGGAAAAATGATTCGATACGATGAGGACGCCCGGAATGTGATTCTGCGCGGCGTCAACAAACTGGCGGATGCCGTAAAGGTAACGCTAGGGCCAAAGGGTCGGAACGTAGTTATTAACAAATCTTATGGTTCCCCAACAATCACCAAAGATGGAGTAACTGTCGCAAAAGAATTGGAATTCAAAGACAAGTTTGAAAACCTTGGCGCGGTGATGGTCAAAGAAGTTGCTTCCAAAACCAGCGACATCGCAGGTGATGGGACCACAACGGCAACGGTTCTCGCGCAAGCAATTGTGCGGGAAGGAACAAAAAATATCGCGGCCGGCGCCAATCCCATGGAAGTAAAAAAAGGAATTGAACGCGCTGTGGAAAACGTTGTAGAAGAGTTGAAGAAACTTTCTACTGCTGTATCCGGTAGCATAGACATCGAAGATGTTGGCACCATCTCAGCCAACAACGATCGCGAAGTCGGAAAATTGATTGCGCAGGCAATGGACAAAGTCGGGAAGGATGGAGTCATCACGGTAGAAGAAGGAAAAGCTCAGGACACACGTTTGGATCTTGTAGAAGGAATGCGATTCGATCGCGGCTACCTTTCGCCTTACTTCATCACGGATCCGGATCGTATGGAAGTTGTTTTGGAAGATCCATATATCCTGATCTATGAAAAGAAGATTTCAGCCATTCACGATCTTTTACCGATTCTGCAGAAGGTTGCGCAGGCCGGTCGCCCACTGCTCATCATCTGCGAAGAATTGGAAGGAGAAGCACTGGCAACGCTGGTCGTCAACAAATTGCGCGGCACGTTGAAGACCGCCGCGGTAAAGGCTCCCGGTTACGGAGACCGCCGCAAAGCCATGATGGAGGATATTGCCATTCTTACAGGCGGGCGGATGATTTCCGAAGAAATCGGATTCAAGCTCGAAAACCTGACACTGAAAGATCTCGGCCAGGCGAAAAGAGTTGTGATTGATAAGGAAAACTCAACCATCGTGGAAGGCCTTGGGGAGAAAAAGGACATTCAAGGACGCATCGGCACTCTCCGCAGGCAAGTTGAAGATACCAAATCCGATTACGATCGCGAAAAACTGCAGGAACGTTTGGCAAAACTGACAGGTGGGGTGGCGGTCATTAAGGTTGGTGCGGCAACAGAAACGGAAATGAAGGAACGAAAGGCCCGGATCGAGGATGCTATGCATGCGACGAAAGCCGCGGTTGAAGAAGGGATCGTTCCGGGAGGCGGAATTGCTTACATCCGCTGCCAGAAGGTTTTGGAAAATCTGAAGTTGGATGGAGACCAGCAAATTGGCCGGAACATCGTATTGCGCGCATTGGAAGAACCACTCCGGATGATTGCACAAAATGCAGGATGGGAGCCTTCCGTTGTTGTCAACGATGTTCGCAACGGCGAAAAGAACTATGGTTTCAATGCAGAATCGGAAACGTACGAAGATCTTCTAAAAGCAGGGGTCATCGATCCTACCAAAGTATCCCGTGTTGCTCTGCAACATGCGGCTTCCATTGCAGGTTTGCTGATCACAACTGAAGCGGCCGTCGCGGAAGCTCCGGAAAAGAAGAAAAAGGAAATGCCGGGGGGCGGCGGGCACGGAATGGAAGACTACGGCGATTATTAAATCACACGTATTTACTAAAGGCGCGACTGAGTCGCGCCTTTTTTTTTGGGTGCCCACGAGCACGATCAAGATCGTGTGCACGAAAAGTTGTTGAAAGGAATTACCCGTTTTGTTATATTTCACTGTGGGAAGGTAGCTGTTGTTGAATGCGCGAGCTTGATTTTGGTGATTATAACGATAAGCTCAGTAAGTCAGGACGCGAAGTGCTCGCGCTGGCGATAGAAGAGTCACGCCGCAGAGATCAAAATTATCTTGCCGCCGAGCATCTTTTCCTTGCTCTCGTAAAGATCGAACGAAAACTCTTCGAAGATATGGTACGAGATCTTCGTCTCAATCCCGAAGATATCACGAAGGATATCAGCCAGCATCTGGATTTAAGCAAACAATACGTCGTTAATGTCCTGAATATCACCTTCAGCATGAAGTCGATTTTCCGGCTGGCCTGGATCAATACCTTTCAATGCGGCCGATCCAAGATCGAATCATTTGATTTGCTGTGCGCCATCTTTCAGGAAGGCAATAACATTCCGGTGGAGATTTTTCGTCTCTACGGTATCGAGCCGGAGCATGTTGTTCGAAGAATCAGCGAACGCGTCAAGAACCGTGAGCTTCAGGAAAAAGAGCTAAAGCGGAAATTTGATCTTCCCCGGCATCTAAAACATTTCACAACGAATCTGAATTATCTGGCACGCCAGGGAAAGCTGCCCCCGATCATCGGCAGGGAGATGGAAATCAACAAAGTGATCGAGATCCTGAGTCACGTTGACCGGCCGAATAGTGTCATGCTGCTGGGAGAACCCGGCGTTGGTAAGAGTGCGGTCGCCGAAGGACTTGCGCAGCGTTTGGAATTCGAGGGGCATCTGATGCCGGACCGCCTGCGGGGTTGCCAGGTGTTGCAGTTGCATCTGAATATGTTGATTGCAGGCACCATGTTTCGTGGAATGTTTGAGGACCGCATTGAAAATATTATTTCCGAATTGAAAGAGCGTCATGATTTGATACTTTTTGTCGATGAAGCGCACACCCTGATTGGCGCAGGAGCAGCGCTGGGAGCTCCGGCAGACGCGGCGAATATCTTTAAGTCTTCTCTGGCGCGCGGAGAAATCCGGATCATCGGCGCCACAACGACAACCGAGTATCGTCAGTATTTCCAGGAAGATGAGGCGCTGGCTCGCAGATTCCGGATCGTAAAAATTCCGGAACCTTCTTTGGAAGAAACGCGCCAGATCATTGAGGGACTCATTCCGCGGTTTGAAAGCAATTACGCCGTAAGAATCTCTGAAGAAGCGATCGAGGTCGCTCTGCAAATGGCATCCCGATACAATCGCTCGCTGCATCTTCCCGACAAAGTGATTGGCTGGTTGGATACGGCAGCAGTTAAAGTTCAGATCCGCAACGAACAGAAAATTGTTCGCAGGGAGGACGTTGTCTCCGTAATTGCGGAAGAATCAGAGATCCCGCAGGATCTTGTTGTGCGAGACGTGTCGGATCGTTTTGAAGATCTCGAAGAAAAATTGACTCGTCGTGTCGTTGGTCAGACTGAAGCGATCCAAAAGCTCGTAAAGCGTTTGCGCCTCAACAAAGGACCGTTGAAAGAAAACTTTTATCGGCCGGATGGAGTTTTTCTGTTTCTGGGACCTACCGGAGTCGGCAAAACGGAACTGGCAAAAGCGCTGGCCGAATGTTTGTTTGGGGATGAGCACAAAATGGTTCGCATCGATCTATCCGAATATCAGGATGGCGGGGTCTCCATTGAAAAATTGATCGGCATGCCGCGCGGCATTGTCGGGTCGGAGCGTGGAGGAATTCTCACCACTCAGATGCGCGACAATCCTTACACCGTTGTGCTGCTCGATGAAATGGAGAAAGCGCACCCGCATCTTCAGTCTTTATTCCTGCAGGTTTTTGATGAAGGCTGGCTGACAGACGGTCGTGGAAAGAAAGTGTATTTTAGCGATTCCATCGTTATCATGACCTCAAACATAGGTTCCCATCTTTTCAAGAGCGCGCTACAGCCGCTCGGCTACCTCAACGCTCGTGAAAACGTAAACGTCATCAAGCGCGAAGTTATGAAAGAGATGGAGAAAGGATTCTCTCCTGAGTTCAGAAACCGTGTCGATGAAATCATTGTTTTTGCACCTCTAACCCGTGAGGAGGTTCGTT
>JBKKAT010000536.1:0-3454 GCA_046714535.1 Acidobacteriota bacterium
TTCCCGCTGGCCAGTTGTAACCAGATCTCAGCGTCATCGATTTCCGAAGGGATAAATCCAAGAACTGCACTTTGCTTTGATGTAGGAGATTCCGAATACGCAGATCCGCTGATTTTCAATGGCACTTCGCGAAGCGGTTCCGGAAAAAACTTTGTTTCTTTACCAGAAATTGCTCCATTCTTAGTGATCTTGCGCTTCCGGATTCCGTCTTCCTGCGAATACAGAAGGGCCATCTTGCTACCCTGCAGTTGCATCAGGTCAATCTCGAAACACACTCCGTATACGCATCCGCTCGGTTGAGGGCCATCGGTAAGCAGAGTAATCGACGGAGTCGCGTTTTTAAGGGTTGCGTCAACCTCCGCGATGGAGAACTCAAGCCGGAAGCTCACGGGAGTGAACAAAGCCTGTGCCAGAAAAATCTTTTCGCTTGGATGAATCACTGCATCAAGAATATAAGGGCCAAACGTTGACCCGGGCCCCGATTCGACAGTCTCAATAAAAACAGGCTTCCGTAGAATCGAAAGACTAGAATCCAGAACGGCGCCAAAGATGCCCGCGGGATCATCCGGATTCGGAGGCGCTTCCGTGTATCGCAGAAAGAAAATAATATTTGTTTTGTTTTCCGAATCATTAACGATGACGGGCCACCTGTTATAAATTTCACTTGATTTGGCAGGATGCGAAACCAAAACAGGCTTGCCCTTTTTACGACCATTGGGTTTCAAATGGATCGCATAAATTTCTGAAGTACTTTCGTACACAAGAACAAACCGATCAGCTTCCGGATCGTACAGGACATCATGTTCTCCAGGATTTATGCTCGTAGATAGGATCGGAAAAGAACTACCTTCCGGTTTCCCATCAGGCCCAAGCAATTGTCCGCGGAGCGATTGTGGTTGTGCATGACCCGGACGCTGTGTCCATGTCACCAGAGTTTGCCCTGTTTTTGTGTTGAGTGCTGTATGGATCCATCTCGCGTAAACATCGGGTTGGCGCTCCACAAGCACGATCCGTTCCACAGATAGAGCAAGAGCAGTGGACGCGAACAAAACAATGCCAAACAAACAAAGACATACCCTGAAAGAATTGGTTTTCATTGTGATCCTCTCATTTATCTATACCATAATCGAGGTTGTCATCGAAAATCGTCTCTCCCTTAATAGCGACATCGGGAAGCAAAAACCGACAGATTTTAACAGAGGGCCTTACTCGACTTCAAAACTGATTGATCCAACAATTGTTAACGTACCATCCTGCCAGTCCCCGCCACTTATGGTTGATAAAATGATGTCGCTTTGCTGCGAACGAACTTCAACTAAGCATCTGTAAGTGGACCATTGTTGCTTTCCGTGTTGCCGCCAGGTTTACCAGCATATGCACTCGAGCCGCCCGCCAGGATTAAAACCAAAAACAAAATATTCTTCATCTTGCCTCCATATTCTTCGTTCAGTTTCACTTTGCTTATCCAGGAACGCGACAAATCCGAACAAGAACCGTAATTCGGTATAATGACTTCCGTTGGACGCGTAAATGAACACACCGATTACTCAATTGCTCCTCGCCTGGAGCGATGGCAATAAGGAAGCTTTGGATCAGTTGATTCCACTTGTTGAACACGAATTACACCGCCTGGCAGCCAGACAGATGCGGCGGGAAAAACCCGGGCATACGATTCAAACAACGGCTTTGGTGCACGAAGCATATTTCAAGCTCATCGATCAAAAGAATGTGCGATGGCAGAATCGCGCACACTTCTTTGCCATCGCAGCACGTTTGATGCGCCGTATCCTGCTGGACCACGCAAAAAGTAGAGGCCGTGATAAGCGCGGAGGTGGAACTCAAAGAGTGACATTGGATGCCGAACTCCTCCCCCACAAGGAACGCGGCACTGATTTGATTGCGCTGGATCAGGCACTGCAAGAGCTGGCCGAGTACGATCCCCGAAAAAGCAGAATTGTTGAGATGAAATTTTTTGGCGGATTGAGTAATGAAGAGATTGCAGAAGTAGAACAAGTCTCAACGAGCACCGTAGAAAAAGAGTGGCGTAAGGCGAGAGCCTGGCTTCTTCAAGCAATTACCGAATGACATGATAACGGAATCTACGGATTACGGTCGGCCGCCTAATGTGTCGCGTTATCTATGAGAGAACCGGTGAAGCCGCAAATCGATCCTCAGCGATGGAAGCTAATCGATGACTTGCTGGATGCGGCAATTGAACTGGAACCCGAGAAAAGATCGAGCTATTTAGAGCAGGCGTGCGGCGACGACGAAGATTTGCGAAACGCGGTCCAATCATTGCTGGATACGGACGCTCGTGCGGAAAATTTCATTGCTCTACCGGTGCTGGATCCTGGCTCTCAATATGTTGATGACAGACTGGAATTGCGTGAACGGGAAGTTATAGCTGACAGATTTGAGCTTCTGTCTAGATTGGGATCGGGCGGCATGGGGGAAGTCTGGCTCGCCTTCGATCTCAAGCTACGAGTCAACATAGTTTTAAAAACCCTTCACTTTCAGCTGAATCGAAGTCCCCATCGACTGGAGGCTCTTCATCGGGAGATTCGAAATGCGCGCGAAGTGATTTCTCCGAATGTTTGCCGAATCTTCGACCTTGTGATTGATCACGAGGGCGATTTCATTTCCATGGAATATATCGATGGAATGACACTCGCTGCCATGTTGCAAAGCCAGGACCCTCTGCCATTGAGCAAAGCAAGAGATATTGCTGCGCAATTTTTATCAGGATTGCAAGCCATCCATGCTGCGGAATTGGTGCACTGCGATTTGAAACCCGAAAATATCATGATCACGCATACGGGCCGCGTTGTTGTCATGGACTTTGGAATCGCAAAACAAATTGCGCAAACGTCTTCGGCTATTTCCGGAACTCCGGCATATATGTCGCCTGAGCAACTTTGTGGCTCAGACCTGGACGCAAGAACGGATATTTTTGGCGCGGGAATCATTCTTGCAGAAATGACTTATACGCAAGGAATCCTCACCGAACAAATGAGAGAGGAAATCTGGAAGGCAGTTCGCGTGAATCCGTTGCAACTGCCGGACAGTCCATGGAAGTCTGTCATTGAACGGGCAGTTGCGGCGCATCCTGAAGATCGGTTTCCTTCTGCTGCCGCGCTGGCGCGGGCCCTTGAAGAAGCCACAGAACGGGTACAAACAGTAGAAGAGCGGAGGCCATATCCAGGTCTTGCCTCTTTTACAGAAGCCAACTCGGAGTATTTCTTTGGCCGCGAATTAGAAGTTGAAACCGTAATCAAGAAGTTACAGCAACTCCACTTTATGGCGTTGGTTGGTCCATCGGGCGCAGGTAAAACTTCATTTCTGAGGGCCGGATTGATACCCGCACTTCCCCAAGGGTGGAGTTGCATTTTCGTTGTTCCGGGAGATTCACCATTTCTTAATCTCGGACAGGCACTTGCGCCTGAGCTGTCCGGCG
>JBKKAT010000537.1:0-5628 GCA_046714535.1 Acidobacteriota bacterium
ATTTGCAGCGCATTACAATCGTAAGCTCGATTTAAATGACGCACTGCTTGCGAAGAGCAATACCGGAATCGTCAAAGCTTTGCGGATACATTCCCACCTCACGCGCCAGGAGCTGAAAACAGACCTCGAACATGAGGGGATCCAGACCGATGTGCAACGGCTGGCCCACATCCTCATGTGGGCAGAGTTGAACGGATTGATTTGCAGCGGACCACGGCGCGGAAAAAAGTTCACGTACGCGCTTTTGGAAAAACGGGCGCCAAAAACGAAAAAATTATTGCGGGAAGAAGCCCTCTCCAGGCTTGCGCTAACCTATTTTACAAGTCACGGCCCGGCCCAATTGTCCGACTTTGTCTGGTGGTCGGGGCTTTCTGCAAAAGACGCGCATCAAGCACTCGATTTCATCAAATCAAAACTGGAGACAGTAAAGTTGGATGGCAAAATATATTGGTTCTCCGCTCACGGCAAACGTTTCGCGTCGAAGCCGTCATCCGCATTTTTGCTATCCATTTATGATGAATACACGCTCGCATATAAAGACAGAGCACTTTTGAGTGAAGCGCGGGATATTGAAAAGAATGATCTCGATGGGGAATGCTCTGAACGCGGTCATCATTTTGGATAGAAAAGTGGCCGGAACGTGGAGGAAGGTACTGAAGAAAAATAAAATCGAAGTCAGCTTAAATCCGTTTCGTGAATTCAGTGAAGCTGAGCATAATGCGCTAAATTCAGAAATGGAACGATTGGGGAAGTTTGTGGGAGCCCTGCCCGTCCTGAAGTAAATTTATCTCTTCTCGATAGGTGTCAAGTATGCTTGACATTAAGTCAAGGAGGCTATACTCTGGCAGTACGTTGAATCCGGGAGGGGAAAATGAAAGTATTACCGGGCGTAGGCCTTAAAAAGCGAACGATCATCCAAACACTTGTTGGTGTTGTTCTGTACGCAGCAGGTTTATATTTCTGCAGCTGGTTTATCGAAAATCATGCGGGAAGCAATTGGGGAATTCCTGTAGCGATGATCCCGATCCTGGCGATTGCATTGGCTTTGTCCTCCGCGATGCGTTACGTAAGAGGGATGGATGAGCTTCACCGCAAAATTCATTTGGAAGCGCTTGCTTTTGCCTTCTCAGCGCAGTGGTTTATTTTGATTGCTTACGGTTTCTTGCGTCTGGCCGGAATTACGCTTTTTGAAGCCGAGTTACTTGCACCCATTATGATGATGTTATGGGTAACCGGCTTGCTGATCTCCATGTGGCGGTACAGGTGAAATATGAAGAATCGAATTAAGGTATTGCGAGCCGAACGGGATTGGTCGCAGGCGGAATTAGCCGAAAGGCTCGAGGTATCCAGACAAACCGTTAACGCAATCGAAACAGGAAAATACGATCCGAGTCTTCCCCTGGCCTTTAGAATCGCGGAACTCTTTGATCAACCCATCGAACAAATTTTTCAAAAGCAGTAAGACCGCATTTCCCTTTAGCTTCATCAAAACTGAAACCGATATTTTTAAGTGACTCTAACATCATCACTGCAGGCATTAGCAAAAAGTCCTGCCTGATGAGATAATGCAACGGTTCATTTGGTCTATTTTGCCAAACAAAGGAGAAAAATTACATGGCACAACAGAAAGTTGTAAAACTGGGAATCAAACGTGAGGGCGGTTATTTGTATTATGTGGATAAGGATGGCGATCTAAGTCGCAGCCCCATGGCGCGAGGTCAGCAGAAGAAATCCACAAAGAAATTACCGGAAAAAGTTGCAAAAGCAGGAATCAAACGCGAAGACGGCTGGATGTACTTCATGGATAAGGAAGGCGATATTGCGAGAAGCAAGATGGCCGGCCGGACCAAAAAGAAAACCAAGTAGGAACTCTTCCGTCTCTATGTGGTGCTGAGTAACGAGTGCTGAGTGCTGAATAGGTAGCGCTCCCTCGGAACTCAGCACTGTTATATCGGCCTGGATCCGGGAGTGTCAATAAAACTTTCCAAAAATGGCCGAATGCTTTAAAATAACGAAGGAGAACAAATAGAATTCGAGGTGTTAACAGAATGATAAAAAGAACTGTGGCTTTATCAGTTTTAGTTTTGTTTGCTATGACGGCTTTTTTGCAGGCCGCTGAGGTTCGCATTCGCCCCCACCGCTTGAACCCGAACGGAAAACGCGCACACATGAAGGCGGTAATCCTTGAAGTGGATCCCAGCACAGTAGATACCAGCAGCATTACACTCAATGGTGTTGCTCCACTCAGAACGCACGTGACGAAGAAAAAAGTAAAAGCGTTTTTCCTCAAGCGAGATGTTGTAGCAACGTTGGGAGACGTCCAGAAAGGTCAAACTCACACGCTCACTCTTTCCTTTAATGCAGCAGCCCAACCGAACAGCCTGACGGATGACATTGTAATCGTCGGTAAAAAGAAGAAACCGTAACGCGACTGAACGGGTGCCTGCTATTTAAATTTATCCGGAAACTGGCCCTGGATACCGCTGCTCAGCGTGTCGGCAAAGTGCAACATGTGTTCGTGCACTCTATCGTAATCTTTCACGTCTTCCGCATATTTGCCGCTCAGACGATTGCTTGCCTCGGTTAGAGTCAAATCCAGATGCTTTTTCATTTCTGTTTTCATCGTGGCCTCGGGCCAATGTTTCGGATTCGCGGTGCTCAAAAACACTGCGATGTCATTTCCGTTGGCTTGCCACTTTCTGTTAGCTGCCTCTAGCTGCGCCTTGTCGCCGGCTTTTGCAGCCTTCAGGACCTCAACAGCTCCCAGAATATGATCCTTTAAAAGAGCTGCCAATTTGTTGCCCGCTTCTTCTCCATAGTACGGCTTGATGGCATTTCCGATATCAACCTGGTTCTGAAGCAGACGCGCGCTAACAAGATCCTGATCCGGCAGGTTGCCCGCAAAACTGACGATGAACATCCGCGTCCAGGTGATGTGGTCTTCCCACAGCTTCCGCATATCACTTCGAAAATCACTGGCTACGTTCGTGGACGCGGCGGATACATCTAAAAACGCCACTGAAAAAAGGGACCAAACCAGGCTGAAAATTAACATGCTACGTTTCATTTTTATCTCCTGTTGTTCATTGTGAGATCCAGGAACAGCACAGTTATTCCCTGCTCAAAATCTAGAGATTGGAAATGGGGTGGGTCTATATATCGATTGATATATAGACCATCCGCCTCTTGGGGTCGTTGATTTCCCTTTTGCGTGTTCGCTTCAACTAGTGCTGGAAAACGAGTCTGCCACCTTATTAGATTGTAGGAAAGAAAATGCCTGAGGTTGATTTCTATTGTGATCTTACGGAGGCAGCCGGCAGAGTGGCTCATACCTGGGAGCACACTGTTGGCAGTTGTCACGGGTTTCTTGCTTTACGCGCGGATTGGAGATCACAACTGCAACTTTCGCATCACGAATTGGGATTCAAGTATGTGCGTTTTCACGGCATGCTTTGTGATGATGTCGGTACGCTGACCATTCAGAACAACAAGCCGCTCTACTCGTTTTTTAATGCCGATTCAGTGATCGATTTCCTTCTTTCCATTGGAATGAAACCCTTCATCGAACTCAGCTTCATGCCCGAAGCGCTCGCTTCGGGCCGCAAGACCGTTTTTCACTATCGAGGAAACGTAACGCCGCCCAAAAATTATAACGATTGGGGCAAGCTCATCGGCAAACTGGTTGATCATTGGGCAAAGCGTTACGGTTCAAAAGAAGTACGAGAGTGGTATTTTGAAGTTTGGAACGAGCCTAATTTGAAAGCATTCTGGACCGGCACAAGGGAAGACTATTTCAAACTATACGAACATGCGGCCGCTGCCATCAAGCATGTGGATTCCGGCTTTCGAGTTGGTGGACCCGCCACAGCCGCAAATGAATGGATCGAAGAATTTCTGGAGTTTTGCGAACGGAAAAAGATTCCCGCTGATTTCATCAGCACGCATCACTATCCCACAGATGCTTTTGGACAACCGGGAGATGATACTGTAAAACAACTCGCCTCTTCGCGGAGAAGTGTTCTCAGGAAGCAAGCTCAGGACGTTCGTAGAAAGACCGGCTCGCAATTGCTGTTTTACACAGAATGGAATTCCTCTTCAAATCCAAGGGATAAGATGCATGATGAACCTTATGCTGCAGCTTTTATTGCAAAAACAGTTTTGGAAGTCGATCCGTTTGTGAATGGATACAGCTACTGGGTTTTTTCGGATATCTTTGAAGAGAATTATTTTCCGTCTGTGCCGTTTCATGGGGGCTTTGGTTTACTGAATCTGCAGGGAATCCGAAAACCCGCATACAGAGCATTTCAATTACTGCATCAAGTGGGAAGGAATCGACTGCATGTTGATGGAATCCATGAGACCGTGGATTGCAGTGTCATCCGGAGCCCCGATATGATTCACTTTGTTCTGACGAACTCTGCATATCCCACGCGCCCTATTGAGGAAGAAACAATAACACTGCACGTCCGGAATTGCCGCCGACCACGCGCAGTATATTGCGAGAGAATCGATGAAGATCACGTTAATCCCCGCAGGGAATGGATGGAAATGGGTTCTCCCGAATATCCTTCCAGCAAGCAATTAGAAAAGCTCCACAAAGCATCTGAAGTTGTGCGTGAGAAACTGCGGTGGACTACAAAGGCGAATGCACTTCAATTCCGCATTCAATTACCGCCTAGCAGCTTCACACTGGTAACCATCGATCTGAGCAATTCTAATGATTAAAACACTTTCAGAAAATGAGCTCTGGAAATTGCAAAAGGATACTTTCAGTTATTTTCTGCAATATCAAAATTCAGCAAACGGATTAATCGCCGACAGCACCAAAAGGGATTCCGCTTGCAGCATTGCTGCGGTGGGACTCGGGCTGAACACTTACATTGTTGCAGCAGAAAGAGGCTGGGTCACGCGTAAAGAAGCCGCTTCGTATGTTCACAACACCCTGAATTTCTTTTGGAACGCGGAGCAGAGTGAGAGCACGACAGCGACCGGTTACAAAGGCTTTTTCTATCACTTTCTCGATATGCAAAACGGAACAAGGGCGTTCAAGAGTGAACTTTCAACGATCGATAGCGCGTACATATTTGCCGGAGCATTGACTGCCGCTGAGTACTTTTCCGGAGATAACAATATGGAAAGCCAAATTCGAAATCTTGCAGAAGCCATTTACAGGCGCGCCGACTGGCACTGGGCACAAAACGGAGAAGCATCTGTTTCTCATGGTTGGAGACCGGAAAGAGGGTTCATTCGATATCGATGGCTGGGATACAGCGAGGCTTTGATGCTTTACATCCTGGGACTTGCTTCTCCGACATTTCCCCTGCCGGCTTCGAGCTATGCAAAATGGTGCTCCACTTATCAATGGAAAAAGATTTATGGAATCGAATTTCTTTTTGCCTCTCCGATGTTCATCCATCAACTCTCGCATATTTGGATAGACTTTCGAGGGATTCAAGATCCTTACATGCGTTCCAAATCGATTGATTATTTTGAAAACAGTAGAAGAGCTACCTATGTACAGCAGCAATATGCAATCCGAAATCCAAAGAAATTTCGTGAATACGGAGAATTCTGCTGGGGGATCACCGCAAGTGACGGTCCTGGCCCGGCCAGTTTAAGAGTCGATGG
>JBKKAT010000538.1:0-6633 GCA_046714535.1 Acidobacteriota bacterium
TTCATGGTCTAAAAGATTACTATGGCATGGTCCGCGTTCTTCAGGAATTTCCTGCTTTGAAACAGAACTTCAATCTGGTGCCGTCGTTGATGATTCAACTCGAAGATTATGTTGAGGGAAGAGCGCGGGAAGCCATGTTGGATTTATCGTTGAAACCGGTTACAGACCTGGAAGAGCCGGATAAAGGCTATTTGCTCCGCTATTTCTTTTACACAAATAAGGAGAACCTCATCGCGCGTTTTCCAAGATATTGGGAGCTTTTGGAAAAGAGAGGCTTTGAAGGATCGATCGATGACATGGAACATGCGCGTGCTACATATACATCACAGGATTATCTGGATCTGCAGGTTTTACAAAAGCTCGCGTGGATGGACGAAGAATATCTTACCTCCGATCCGGAGATTACGCGTCTTGTGGAAAAGGAACGATTTTTCGATGAGAACGATAAGACGGTTCTTCACCAGAAAGAACTGGATTTGTTGCGCTGCATACTTCCCGAATATCAAGCTGCGATGAAGAGGGGGCAGGTAGAGCTGTCCACAACTCCCTTTTATCATCCGATTCTCCCTCTGGTGGTGAATACGAGAATTGCGAAGGAATCGCAGCCTTCCGCGCAGCTTCCCATGCTGGAGTTTGCGAGACCGGAAGATGCGCGCATGCAAATTCAGCGGGCGATCGCGTATCACCAGAAAGTGTTTGGAGAGGCGCCGGTTGGATGCTGGCCCTCGGAAGGATCTGTCAGTGAGCATATTCTCCCTTTGCTCACGGAAGCCGGCATTCAATGGATTGCTTCGGATGAAGAAATCCTTTTGCATTCCCTTGAAAAAGGGCCGGTTCACGAAAAAGCCCGGTGGTGCGCGGCGAATCTTTACACTGCATACGAAAGAGTTTCCATGGGGAAACCGATTCATATGGTTTTCCGTGATCATGTTCTTTCGGATCTGATTGGTTTTCATTATTCGCGAGTGTCCGCAAACGATGCTGCAGACGACTTTATGAAACGTTTGTATGAGATCGATCAGCGTTGTCTTACGGAAAGGAAAGAGGATCGGCCTCCGCTTGTTTCGATCATACTCGATGGCGAAAACGCGTGGGAATATTATCCGAAAAATGGAAGGGACTTTTTGCGTGCTCTCTATTCACGAATTTCAAAGGCCTCCTGGATTCAGACCACAACGATCGGAGAATATGTGAAATCTCATGGCGGACGTTCACTCGCGAAACTTTTTCCTGGATCCTGGATCAGTCATAATTTTGCAATTTGGATCGGTCATCGGGAAGACAACAAAGGCTGGGACTTTCTTAAGGAAGCGAGAGATCTCATTGATTACGTTCGTGTCAATGAACCGCAGAAAGGAGAATTGATAGAAAAGGCGTACGAAGAGGTTTTGATCGCAGAAGGAAGTGATTGGTTCTGGTGGTTTGGGGAAGATCATTCTTCGGAAAATGACGCGGAGTTTGACCGTCTTTTCCGGCAGCACATCAGCAATGTCTATCATTTCCTGGGCAAACCGGTACCGGATGCGTTATCGCTGCCGATCAAAGCACCACGCGCGCCTTCGCTCGTTTATCGTGTTCCGCGAAGATTCGTAAGTCCCAAGCTGGATGGAGAAGTCACCAATTACTTTGAATGGCTCACAGCCGGCCACTATTATGTTGCAGACCAATTCGGGACCATGCACCGTGCCGGCACGATTATCGGACAGATACTATTTGGTTTCGATATCAGTAACGCCTATTTCAGATTGGACTTTCATCAAAACAGTCCGGTGAATCTCTTTCGTGAGGGTTACGGTTTTCAAATCTTTATTCTGCCTTCCTTTATCCTTTCGATTTACCAGAAAGAAGATGGCACCATAGAAATAAGTTTTGAAAGGGAAAGAGACGATGGTTGGATCCTTCTGGAACACCACTGCGAATGCGCCGTCGGCTCCATTTTGGAGGTCAAGGTCCCCTTTACCGACCTCAACACCAAATCCGGTGAAACGATCCGATTCAGGATTGTGTTATCGCAAAAGGACATCGTTTTGGAGGAACATCCGCAGGCAGGTTCGATTCAATTTCAAGTGCCGGGACCGCACTTTGAAGAGATGGATTGGGAGGTCTAAACATTGACAAATCAATCATTTTGGTGGTATAAAAAACGCATTCTTCGTCTAAGTAATTATTATTTTGAATAGGGGTGTCTCGATGCCAGGCAAACGAATTCTCCTGGTGGATTACGACCCCAGAAGTCTTACCCATACTCGGGAGGTACTGGAAGGGGCAGGATTTGATGTTTCCACTTGCGGGGACGGATTAACTGCAATTGACCAGTTTAAATCCCTTGCTCCTGATCTAGTATTGCTGTCTGCCATGCTTCCCAAGATGCATGGTTTTGAGGTTTGCAGCAATATTCGAAAGTTGCCAGGCGGCGATAAAACGCCCGTGGTAATCATTACGGATGTCTATAAAGGCAAACGTTATCGCGTGGATGCGATCAATAAGTATGGGGCGACCGAATATATCGAAAAGCCGATTGAAGATTCAAATCTGGTCACCATCTTACAAGGACTTGTTCAGGATAATGGAAAAGCTCAGATAGCGATCGAAGACGAAGAAAGGACCATGCAGTTCAGCAGGGATCTGTTGAACAAAATGGTCAAGGAAGATGTAACCGGTGCTTCAAAGCCGGCAGGTGAGAAAAAAACTGTGAGTGATAAGCCGAAAAGTAAGGATCAAATTTCAAAAAAGTTAGAAGAGTCATTGGCTGGTTTGGATCGTGAAGTTAAGAAGCAAAAACCCAAACCTGGTTCTGAAAAAGCAGAAAACATATCGGTTTCCGAAGCCGCCTCTACTTCAGAAAAGCCTGTTAAGGCTTCTGATTCTGTGTTTACTTCCGAAGATTTATTTACGGATGTGATCGCAAGCGTAGAAAGGGAACTTCAGTCGGAGAAAATGTTAAGTGATCAGCGGGCAACGGAAGTTTTAACAGTTCCCCCGATCGCTTCCGCACCTCCTCCCGTAGCTGCTCCCGCGCCGGAACCCAAGCCGGAACCAGTGAAGGCAGCGCCAGAGCCACGCGTTCCAGAGGTGTCCAAAGCTTCGTCAGCTCCGACGATAGCCATCGAAATGCCGAAAAGCTTTAAAGCCGGTGAGCCGGTGAAAAAAAGCGGTATCGATTCGGATATGGAGAAAAAGCTTTCCGACACTCTTTCCGGGTTGAAGAAACCCAAAGGGGCGGAAGCTGCTACCAAACCGGCTGCAGCCAAACCAACCAGTTCAGTAAGACCTCCTGCCGCTGAACCGACGCGCAAAATAGAGATGCCCAGGGCTGAACAGTTAAAACCGGAAGCAGTGAAACCAGAACCGGTAAAACCGCAACCCGTAAAGCCGGAACCGGTCGCGGCAAAGCCTGTACCGGTACCGATGAAAGATGCGCTTCCGGCCGCCGTTGCTGCGAAAGTTGTCGAGGAAGAAGGAATTAATTTTGGTCAATATCTGTTATTGGAAAAGATTGCTACGGGAGGAATGGCCGAGCTCTTTTTAGCTAAGCGAAAAGGTGTCGAGGGTTTCGAGAAGATTCTGGCCATCAAACGGATCCTGCCTCACATGGCCGAAAACGAAGAATTCGTCACCATGTTCATCGATGAAGCGAAACTTGCGGCGCAACTAACGCACCATAATATCTGTCAGATCTTTGACCTTGGGAAAATTGAAAACGCGTATTACATAGCGATGGAATACGTCCACGGAAAAGATCTGCGAGGGATTTTGAAATCTTCGAGAACAAAAGGAAAACCGATGTCGGTTGATCTGGCTGTGCTCGTCATTTCAAAGATTGCGAGCGCCCTGGATTATGCACACCGGAAACGTGGTTCGAATGGACAGCCGCTGAATCTTGTTCACCGCGACGTTTCCCCGCAAAACATTTTGATTTCTTATGAAGGGGAAGTTAAGCTCGTCGATTTCGGTATCGCAAAGGCTGCAACTAAAGCGCATGTTACTCAGCATGGAGCGCTCAAAGGTAAGCTCCTGTACATGTCTCCGGAACAGGCGTGGGGAAAGGCAGTCGACAAGCGAAGCGATATTTTTAGTCTGGGTGTTGTGCTCTACGAGCTGCTCACCGGTCGTCCTCTTTTCTTCGGTGAGAATGATACGGAAGTTACGATTCTGGAAAAAGTGCGTGAAGCCAGGATTACTCCAACACGGGAATTCAACAGTCGTGTTCCCGCTGAATTGGAAAAAATCGTAACCCGCGCGTTGAAGAAAACCGCGGATGATCGTTATCAGTCTGCTTATGAAATGCAGAAAGACCTGGATAACCTGTTTTACTCCGAAAGCTATACCGCCACAGGTGCTTCGCTCGCGAATTATGTGCGCGATCTCTTCCCGGATGAATCGCACGAAGGGGAAATGAAAGAGGCTATTCCGGAAAAGGAACCTGTTAAACCGGTCGTTGTACCAGTTGAAGTTCCTGTTGCTGTGGCGAGGCCCCAACCCGAACCGGTGAAACCAAAAGTAGAGCCGGTTGTTGTGAAACCGGCGCCTCAACCTGCTCAGCAGCCGAGAGAGCAGAAAGTTCCCGTTGCTACTGTTCCCGAAGCGCAAGCGCCGACCGTGCAGATATCAGCAGAAAAGAGTGGTTTCCGCGAAATCTCCGTTCCGGACATGATGGTGCCACAGGAAGCGAAGCGTTTCCCGATTTTGCCCGTTGGAATCGGTGCCGCAGTTTTGGTTGGGATTGTCGCGTTTTTACTGTTCAAACCCAAATCGGAACCGCCACCAGTCACTCCGGTTAAAAATACACAGACAAATCAGCAGACTGCCACTCCTGCCCCTGCTCCCGAAAAGACCACACCTCCCGAGCAACAGCCGCCCGTGACTACTCCGGTAGAAACGAAAGAGCCGGTGGATGATAAAGCCGCTGAGGATCAAAAAAAATTAGCGGCACAAAAAGCAGAAACAGAAAAGAAAAAACGGGAAGAAGAAGCAAGGAAAAAAGAAGAAAACCGGTTGAAAGAAGAAGAGAAACTTGCTCAACAGAAGAGAGAAGAGGAAGCAGCAGCGGCACAACAACAGCCTCCACCGGAAGAAACAAAGGTGGCTGATGTGCAACCTCCTCCGGTTCAGGAAACGCCACCTGTCCAGCCGGAACCTGTAAAGGAAGCTCCCAAGGAACAACCGAAGCCGGCTGAACAAAAACCTGCTGTCAAAGAAGGGGATCTTGTGGACATGGCGGTTGATGTGCAGAAACCCGAAGTCATAAACCGTGTTAAACCATCTTATCCTCCGGCTGCCTTGAGGCAGAAAGTGGAGGGTACGGTCGTTTTAAGTATTTTGGTCACAGAGGCCGGGAAAGTGGGGGATGTAAAAGTTCTTAGACCTGCTGGTGGCAACGTTGGATTAAACGAAGCTGCCGTCGCAGCTGCAAAGAAATGGACGTTCCGGCCGGCTGTTAAAGCGGGTAAAAAAGTGAAAGTTTGGATAACGTATCCAATCGTTTTTAAAGCGCAAGGTTAACATCATTACAAAAATAAAGTAACTAGTCACTTACATTAAGGAGGGATCCTAATCTATGCCGGCACTATCAAAGGAACAGCAGAAGTTTTATGAAAACGCGCTCGACATGACAAAGAGGCAAATCGATGAAATCGATTCGAGAATCGAAGAAGAATTGGCAAGAGTCAAAGAAAGACTTGCCGAATTGCAGAACGACAAAAAGAATGTTCGCATGATGTACGATGCCGCTTGTGCCATGTTGGGCGTAGAAAACGAACTGGAAAAGAGAGAGGAAGCAGGGGAAGGCGCAGAAGACGTAGTCGAAGCGTAACCCCGGCCATTCTCAAGCACCGGTCTTCATCTACCGTATTCAATCTAACGTATCCCGAGCATTCGTTCAAAGAGTTGAAGATGTTTGAGGTGTTCAAAGTGTTTACTAAGCACTTTGAACACTTTGAACTCTTTATGACCCCTTGAACTCTTAATCATGTCCTGGTTTAGAAAAGAAAAGAAGCCGAAAGAACCACTCCAGGAAAAAACTTCACGCGTTCCGGAAGGTCTCTGGATGAAGTGTGAAGGGTGTCAGCAGATTATCTGGCACAAAGAACTGGATCGTAATCTACACGTCTGCCCGAAATGCAACTATCACTTCCGCATCAGTTCCGAAGACAGGATTCGTTTGTTACTGGATGAAGGGGACTACCGGGAGCTGTTCAACAACATCCTTTCGGTGGATGTCCTGCGTTTCAAAGACACAAAAAAATATCGGGACCGCCTTCAAAATAGCTGGAACACAACCGGAAAATCGGATGCGATTCGCATCATAGAAGGAAAATTAGCCGGACGTCCCGTCGTTCTGTGCGTGATGGAATATTCGTTTATGGGAGGGAGTATGGGAAGCGTGGTGGGTGAAAAGATAACACGCGCTATTGAACACTGCCTGCAGCATCGCACCCCGCTCGTAATCATCTCTTGTTCGGGTGGTGCACGGATGCAGGAAGGGGCTCTATCCCTGATGCAGATGGCGAAGATTTCAGCCGCGCTGGCCCGTCTGGATGATGAAGGATTACCCTATATTTCGATCATGACTGATCCCACCACAGGTGGCGTTTCGGCAAGCTACGCCATGCTGGGCGATCTGAATATCGCGGA
>JBKKAT010000539.1:0-3669 GCA_046714535.1 Acidobacteriota bacterium
AGATAGATTTTCTCCGTTTTACCGTCACAGACGAAATGTTCAGGGCTCCACTGAACTCCAATTTTCCGGCTTTCCAGCGCATGGATCATGGAAAGCAGCAACGTCGAAAAAGTAGGTAAGCTCCTTAGCTCCAGATTTCTGACCGGAACGAAATCAATCGGCATTCCATAGCAAAAACTGCCATCTTTCGCGTATCCGGCGTAGGAAGGCTTCAAAATAATGGAATGCTTTAATCTGCATACAAATGCATATTCATTCCAACGCGACGAATGGGGCGCAGAAAAGCGTTTGATCAGATGCGGTTGGCCATCAAGCCATCCATCCCAGAGCTCGATATTCTTGTTTCGATGCAACAGCCGGTTCTTTTCAAAGCGAAAAGATACTGCTGGCGGTTTCCCCATTTTCCCCATTGCGGCCTATTTAACCACAACTTTAGCTCAGAAAACACAAGCCTTAACACAGAGACACTGAGGCACAGAGAAAAGAATGAGTTTAACTCTGTGTCACTGTGCCTCTGTGTTAATTTGTTCTTTTTCTTTTGCGTTGAGGATTCCGATTGCGGTATTATTTTCCTCTTCAATATAACTGATGAAAAGGAGAAACAAATGTCGACACAGGGCTTGTCAGGAAACTTTGGTAGGTTGATGGCCATACAGGAAATCGGCCGGCGCACGCCGCGTCAATTCAGAGACAAAAAGGCCGGAAGAATTTCAGATTACTTCGGTACGAACACTTTCGGATACAAAAAGATGAAGGAACGGTTACCCGAAAGAGTGTATGAAAAATTGCGAAATACAATTTCGCATGGAGAAAGGATCGATGTCTCCATTGCGACGGAAGTTGCAGGAGCGGTAAAAGAGTGGGCGGTTGAAAACGGAGCAACGCATTTCTGTCACTGGTTTCAGCCGCAAACAGGATTAACTGCAGAGAAACATGATGCTTTTCTGACGCTTACGCCGGAAGGGCAACCGATTGAAAAGCTCAGCGCATCACAGTTGATCCAGGGAGAACCGGACGCCTCGAGTTTTCCAAGCGGCGGGATGAGATCCACCTTCGAAGCGCGCGGTTACACAGCATGGGATCCAAGCAGTCCGATGTTTTTGATGGAAGGACCCAATGGCTCTACGCTTTGTATTCCTTCCGTATTTATCTCTTACACCGGTCATGCCCTGGATCAAAAAACGCCCCTTCTTCGATCCATGGAGGTTCTGAATCAGAAAAGTTTAGCTGTTTTGCGCATGTTCGGAAAGAAAAACGCGCAGCGGGTGGTACCAACTGTCGGAGTGGAGCAGGAATATTTTTTGATCGATCGAGCGTTTTATTTACTGCGTCCGGATCTTCAATTTGCCGGCCGCACGCTGATCGGTTCGAGACCTCCGAAAGGACAGGAGCTGGAAGACCACTATTTCGGAAGCATTGAAAGCCGCGTGCTTGGTTTCATGCAAGAATGCGAATACGAGCTGTTTAAACTCGGAATACCGGTCAAGACGAGGCACAATGAAGTTGCTCCGGGGCAATTCGAGTGCGCTCCGATTTTCGAAGAAGCCAATGTGGCTGCGGACCACAATCAAATGATGATGGAAGTTTTTAGAAAGGTTGCGGGTCTTCACAATTTCGCTTTGCTGCTTCATGAAAAACCCTTCGCGGGCGTGAATGGAAGCGGGAAGCACAACAACTGGTCGCTAATGGATAATGAAGGCAATAACCTGTTGGAGCCCGGTTCCACACCGCAGGACAATCTGCAGTTCCTTGTAATTCTTTGCGCAGTTCTGAAAGCCGTGCACAAGCGAGCAGGACTGTTGCGCGCTGCCATTGCAAGCTCAGGAAACGATCACCGGTTGGGTGCGAATGAAGCTCCTCCGGCAATCATTTCCGTGTTCCTTGGGAAACAGTTGAGCGACATTCTGGACTCCATCGAATCGGGACAGGTGAAAGGAGAAACGACCGAGCAGAATATTATCAATCTCGGAATTGCGAAGCTTCCGGAAATTGCTCAAGATTATACGGACCGGAATCGCACTTCCCCGTTTGCTTTCACCGGAAACAAATTTGAATTTCGGGCCGTTGGCTCCAGCTCTTCCATATCCTGGCCGATGTGCATTCTGAACGCCGCCGTCGCGGAAGCCCTGGGAAATATGCAGAACTCCATTGCCAGCCGGACGCAAAATGGAATGGACTTGCAAAAGGCCTCTCTCGAAGCCATTCGCGAAGCAATCGTGGAAACAAAAACGATTCGCTTCGAAGGGAACAACTATACCGATGAATGGCAGACTGAAGCAGAACAAAGAGGTTTGCCAAATCTTCGCAAGACTCCTGAAGCGCTGGACTGGCTGGTACGTCCTGAATCCTCCGAATTCTTTAAAGAACTGGGAATTCTTGAGCACGAAGAAAACGAAGCCCGTTATCACGTACGACTGGAACGTTACTTGAAGGACATTGAAATTGAAGTGGAAGTGCTCAAAGACCTGGCGCACACCTGCGTTTTGCCTGCCGCTTACAAACAACAATCACTGGTCGCGGAATCTCTGAAAAACTATCTGGATGCCGCGCATTCGACCGGTTTACCTACGCATTCCGTCAGTTTCCAATCCAGAATGCTCGAACAGATCACCACATTAATCGGAGTGCTTTTGGAAAAGCTTCATGAAATGGATAAGCACGTAGTGGAAGCGTCGCATATCGATTCTCTGCAGGAAAAAGCTCACTTCTACGCATATCAGATTATGACCAGCTCAGCTGCAGTGCGCGAAGCCTGCGACAAGATTGAAGAGATCGCGGACGACCAGCTCTGGCAGCTTCCGAAATATCACGAAATGCTTTTCCTGGAATAAACCCGACTTTTTGGAGGGCGGGCACAGACGCCCGCCCTCCGTATAATTCTTACACTTGCTTATAGCGGAAGCAGGTAGTCAGATGATCATTGACCATCCCGGCCGCTTGCATGAAGGCGTAACAGATCGTAGATCCGACAAAAGTAAAACCGCGTTTTTTTAGTTCCTTGCTCATGGCATCGGACTCTGCGGTTTTCGCAGGAACTTCGTTTATCGCTTTCCATGAGTTCCGGATCGTTTTTCCACCGGTGAATTGCCAGATAAATTTATCGAAACTTCCGAATTCTTTTTGCGCCTGCAGAAAACCTTTTGCGTTCCGAACCGCGGAGCTGACTTTTAATCGATTACGAACGATTCCCGGATCATTTAAAAGAGCTGTGATCTTCCTTTCATCGTAACGTGCGATCTTTCGCGCATCAAAATGGCTGAAAGCCTTTCTGTAATTCTCTCGTTTTTTCAAAATGAGAAGCCAGCTCAAACCGGCCTGTGCAGCATCCAATACCAGGAATTCGAACAAACGGCGGTCGTCATGAAGAGGAACACCCCATTCGTTATCGTGGTAGTCAGTGTAGAGTGGATCTCCATTAGCCCAATCACATCTGGTTTTAATTTCAACTCTCCGTTGATACAATGGGAATCAAATTACCATATTTAGTCGGGAGACTTTGATGGCAAAAATGGAATTTCATCCTGTTACTTCGGATCGCTGGGCGGACGTAGAAACACTTTTCGGTAAAAATGGCGCTTGTGCCGGTTGCTGGTGTATGTGGTGGAGGATCAGACGTTCCGTATTTGAGAAAGAAAAAGGAGAAGGCAATCGCAAAGCATTGAAGGCGCT
>JBKKAT010000540.1:0-3807 GCA_046714535.1 Acidobacteriota bacterium
ATGTGATTCCCATTCCGTACATTGGAATGAACGAAATAATCACAGCAACAGGAATTGTGAGAATGGGGATGGTTGCGCTTGGCAGATGCCAGAGAAAGATCAAAATGATCAGACTGACGATCAACAACTCTTCGATCAAGGTGTGACGCAAAGTGTCGATGGACCTGTGAATCAAATCAGAACGATCATAGGTGGTAACGAGTTCAACGCCGGAAGGAAAAGAAGATTCCACTTCTTTGATTTTTGATTTCACTTTCGCGATCACTTCGCTGACGTTCTGGCCGTAGCGAACGACTACGATGCCGCCCGTGACTTCCCCTTCGCCGTTGAGCTCGGCGACCCCTCGTCTCATTTCAGGACCGAGTTCCACTGTTGCAACGTCCGAAACTCGAATCGGAACTCCAAACACACTCTTTGTAGGGCGGGCGTCTCTGCCCGCCATATCCTTCATTGTTCCGATCCCTTGTCTAAGAGCGCCAGATGACGGCATGTCCGATGGACTAACCGAAAGATTTTCGATGTCCGCCTTATTTCTGATGTAGCCTCGCCCGCGCACAAGGTATTCCTTACCCGAGAATTCCACGACACGTCCGCCCACTTCGTTGTTACTACTTCGAATCACATCAATCACATCCTGAACCGAAACGTTGTAGGCGCGCAGCTTGTTTGGATCCAGCACAACCTGATACTGCTTCACGAATCCGCCGACAGTTGCAACTTCGGCAACGCCGGGAACACTTTCAATCCAGTAACGCATGTACCAATCATTGAAACTTCTCATCTGCGCGAGATTGTTTTGTCCGGTGCGATCCACGAGCGCGTATTCAAAAGCCCAGCCAACACCGGTTGCATCGGGACCCAGCGTTGGAGTCACGCCTTGCGGCAGTTTGCCGGTGAGTTTGGACATGTATTCCAGAACACGGCTTCTCCCCCAGTAGATGTCCGTTCCTTCGTTGAAAATGACGTACACATATGAGAATCCGTAATCCGAAATTCCTCGCACCATGTTCACATTGGGCGCAGCAAGCATCGCGGACACGAGCGGGTAGGTGATCTGATCTTCAACGAGGTTCGGACTTCGTCCCGGCCATTCGGTATAGATGATCACCTGCGGATCCGAAAGATCCGGAATTGCATCCAGCGGAATCTGGTAAATGCTCCAGATCCCGGCCGCTACGGCAAAGGCGACGAGCATCAAAACCATGAACCGGTGGGAAGCAGAGTACTCAATGATTCTGTTGATCATCGTTTTCTCCTAACGCGCCGTTACCGTTGTTTTTGTTGAGCCCAAAACCCTACCCTCTTTTTTTACTGTGATTGTGGTTTCCCAGGTCCAGGCCATTTGAATATCGACCGTGCCTTTGTAAATGCCGTTTCCCTGATCCAGCAACATTCCCTTGCTTGTCATTGGCGGCATGTTCCCCATTTGAGGCATAAAAAGGGTGATCTCTACTTCAGCAGATTCGACCGGAGCTCCGGAAGGTTGTTTGATGGATACAGTGAATTCATTTTCTCCCGTCTTTGCTTTCTTCGGTTCCAATAATTGAATTTGAAGACCTGATTTTGGCGAAGAGCTTTGCGCCTGTAATTCACGCGGCTTTCCCATGTTTTCCAGGAAACCGCGCAACCTTGCTTCAGAGTCGAGCAAGAAGTTCGCGGCGGTTACAACGCGTTCTCCCTCAGAGATCCCTGCCAGGATCGAGGTTTCATCCGCCCCCTGCATTCCGACCCGGACTTCTCTTGGATCAAAGTATCCATTTCCAAGATCCACAAAGACGTATTGTCTTTCTCCCGTGTTGAGCACCGCATCGCCCGGAACAACAAGCTGCACCTGTTCATCCATCGCGAGGAACACATTGACGAACTGGTCCGGCTTCAATTCGTTTCGCGGATTTTTCAACTGAATTCGAATTTGCCCGGTCCTGGTTTCCGGATCGAGATAGGGATAAAAAAACTCAACTTTTGAATCGAGTCGTTTTTTATCCGGCGTATACGGAAATTCCAGCACCACCCGCTGTCCGGTTTTAATCAAAGACACATCCTTCTCATAAATTTCAGCGATCAACCAGACCGTTGATAAATCCACAATCGTGTAAAGCTCTGTTTCCGGGGTGATGTAGGTTCCGTGATGATACGCGGATCGCTGCGTTACAACCCCACTCACCGGTGAATAGGTTGTCAATGTGCGGCGGGCCTTTCCTGTTTTTGCAATCTGCTGAATTTCGTTTTCCGACACTCCCCAGAGCTTGAGCCGTTCTCGCGCCGAATCAGCAAGCGAGCCGGATCCTTTCGCAATCCAATCAAAGGAGCTTTTTCCCAGATTCTCCTGGTGCTTGAGAGCAAGCAGATACTCTTCCTGCGTAGAAAGAAGCTCCGGACTATATAAAGTGAAAAGGGGTTGACCTTTCTTCACCGGTTCACCGACAAAATCAACAAAGACCTGTTCAATCCAACCATTCAACCTTGCGTGAATGTGAGTGATGCGAGTTTCGTCATAAGCGATTTTGCCAACTGTACGAATTTCCCGCTTCAAAGGTTTCAACACAGCGGGTACAGATCGAACGCCAAGTGTTTGACGGCGTTCCGGCGAAATGAAAATGGAACCTTTCCCAGACGATTGGTCGGTGGAAGTAGTTTGCGCACCTGCATTTTCCCGCAGCATCTTTTTCATTGCTTCTTCATCGGAACCTTCCTTTTTTACGAGCTTCATGCTGCAGATCGGGCAGTTGCCCGGCTTATCCGATGTGTATTCCTTGTGCATCGGACAGTAATAGACTTCCTTTGCTGAAACGGTACTGACTTGTGAATCGTCCTTGCGAGCGTCGAAAAGGAATAGCGCTCCAGCCGTGATGCCGGCGAGAACGAGAATCGCAATCAACAATTTCTTCTTCATCGCTGCACCTCGTGGCCTGTTAACTCTTCAAGTCTGGCGATGGCTTTGTGGTAATCCGCTAAACGCCGATGGTACTCGCTTTCGTAATTCAACAGAGTTGCAGCGTTGTTGAGCAGTGAGAGGAACTCGATTTGTCCTGTCTGGTAAGCGCTTGTTGCAGATTCCAGACTGAGCCGGGTTTGTGGAATGATTCCTTCATCATACAGCTTGATCAACTTCGCATTCGTTTCTGCGTTCAGATAAGCTGCGCTCAAATCACTTTTTAGCTTCAGCAGCGTTGCTTGCCTATCGTTTTCCGCTGCCTTTGACTCGAGAGTTGCTTGCGCGATAGCTGCTTCTGTTTTGCGACGGGAGAAGATTGGAATGCTCATTTGGAACGTTGACATGTAATAATCCGGAAAATTCGAGCCGGTCCGTTGCCACTGAAAACCCGCTCCGAAATCCGGCAATTTCCCCTTTTGTGCAAGCTGGATCCGCAATCTACTTTGTTCTTCCAGTTTCAATCTCGCAATCACATCTGGTGACCGGGATTCCAACTGCCTCTGCAGAGTTTGAAGTGAAGTTGTAAAGGCGGGCTGAGCCAGGTCGCCTTCGATAATTAGCGGCTCTACTATCTCCCTGTTCAGCAGAGCATTGATGGCTGCTTGTCGCGTTTTCAGATCCTGCTTGAGAAGCTCCAATTTTTCTTCAATCGCGGAACGCTCCACCTGCGCGCGGAGCAAATCCTGCTGCAATCCTTTGCCGACTTTGTAACGGACTTCTGTGATCTCGTTAAGCTGGTCCAGTAGATCGCGATACTGTTCTGAGATCACGATCGCCCGCTGCAAATAGAGATAATCAGCAGAATGCTTTTTCAGTTCTGACTGTAGACGGATCTCCGTAAGCCGGACATTTTGTTCAGCAGCTTCCACGCC
>JBKKAT010000541.1:0-4719 GCA_046714535.1 Acidobacteriota bacterium
GGTCAGGACATCCAGTCGGGAAACAGGAGACCATGCGGAGTATTCTATTTTCCTGCTGGGTGCCTGGAAAAAATTGCCGTGTTTTTCCTGAAAGATTTGAGACATCGGAAGCGGAAAATGTATCTCACCGCCGGGAACCAGGAAGAGTGCCAGGCCTGCAAGTAGAAACGACGCAATCTTGATCACGCGGGACGACGGCCAGAATGCAATCGCTGAACAGGCTGCGAGAAAAGAAGAGGCCAGAATCGCGCCGGAGCCCCCCAGGGCCGGAACCAGCCAGAGCACAGAAATACAGCCCAGGGCTGCGCCAATGAGATCGGCGCAATACAGTCTTCCTGCCCTTTCAGTGAAGCTGCTCAGAATCAATCCGATCACACAACCGGAAAAGAAAAAAGGAACAATAAGAATTGCGTAGTAGAGGACCAGGCGAACAATCTGGCGTGGGTTATCTGAAATATCTCTAAACTGATGCGGAAGAAAAAGGATGATCTGGTAGCAAATCACAATGGTGAGAGCAAAGCACAACGCGCCGATACTCAAACTGTTTTTCAGATTTCCAATTCTTTTTTGAAAAAAGAAAAGAAAGATCCCACTCAAACCAAAACCGAACAAAGCTGTGCTGATAATTAAAAAAGCAAAATGGTGATAAAAGAAGACTGAAAAAACTCTTGTCAGAGAGATTTCAAATAGAAGCGTCGCTGCCGAAATCAGGAAGATGCCGAAATACATTAGCTTGTAGTAGCGAAGAGCGCTGGCTTCAGCCGGCATAGAGGGCCGCCGGCTTTAGCCGGCATCTGTCCGACGTTTTTGGAATCTGATGCCGAGGCTAAAGCCTCGGATTTCCAATGCCGACTAAAGTCGGCGCTCCTCATTTTAAACATCGAGGAGCTTGAGTGCATGGATCGCATGCGTGAGCGGGCCGATTTTGCGCCCGATGGCGGTCCAGTGTGTCTCGATTGTTTGCGCAAGAATGTAGCAAGCGTTCTGGATCCACTCATCATCCTCGTGTAAGAATTCTGCAAGAGAGCTGATTGCATCCAAACAGTGACCGGTCGCATAAACCACTGACTCATCCCTTCTCTTGAACGCACCAACTTCTTTCAACGTTTCGCGCCATTCCAGCGGAGTTGCCGGAATGGACTGTTTGCGAAACCAGCACCGTTGCAACGATCCATCGTCCCGCTGTGTCTTTTTAATGAGTTGAACGGCTCCCTGGATGTATTCGTAAGCGTCGCGCCAAACCCCTGTCAGCTGTGATGGCTCCACATCCTGATCCAGACAAAAGCGTCGGAGCGCGAACGAAATTCCTTCGAGACGATGCGTTCCAAAGCAATGCCCTTTGCCATATTTTTTTGCGCATTCGGCCTGCAAAATGCGTTCGACACTTTGCAGTTCCCCGTTGCGATTGACCCATTCGGAAGTTACTCCCGGAGAAACAGAAAAGAGCATCAGCGACCAGCTTTTTTCACGGGGATCCTCCTGAAAAGTTTTCTTTGCCGAATCGGCTAGATCTTCCAGCGTCCCTTCGTTGCCGCGAACTGTCATCATTGGTGTCCCTGCGAAACGGATTCCCGCAACGGCAAATACACCGAGGGATTCATTGAGCCGTTCAGTCCTGTCCATCACGAAGTGCGGTCCCTGCGCATCTTCTTCGATCACTCCGGCTTCACGGCAAAGAAAATCGACGGCCCGCTGGCGTTCGCCCGTCGAAAGATTATAGAGGGTTTGTGTTGGACCGCCCGCCAGAATCATGTGAACGATGTCTCTGGCAGGAAAAGAAGTGTCCGGCTGAACCTGCGGAAGCCGGCTAATTGCGTTTTCAGAGGTGTGGATAATCATGAGAATAGCGCGTCAATAATAAATCCATCCTGTTCGGTAAATCGAATTTGAAATGAGGTGCTGCTTTCTTCATCCTTTAGAATGTATTCCGATCCAGCCTCCTTCGAGCGTTCCGCCAGCACCTCGCGGATTTTATCTTCTTCTAAGCTGCTCAAACTTCTAATGTAATCAAAAGCCTCTTCGTTGGTCATGCGTCAACTCCTGACTTTATATTAAACATCTTTCTGCTGAATACAACTTTGGCGCAGCGCCTCTTTTCTTCCCCTTACTTTCCAACCTCCCCTTAGTCCCCTCCTTCATAAGGAGGGGAAATCATGCACTCCACGTTTATAGACACAGTAACGCTGCGATTGTTCTTTGGTCACAAACTTCATGTTAACATCAAGCCCGAATGCGCAAACATTTTTTAACGATCGCCGGACTTCTGGTGCTGTTCATTCTCCTGGGACTCTTTTACGGTAGACCAGTAATCCAGAACGACGGGATTTCCTACTATGCTCTGGCCGTGAGCCTTCTCGAAGATCACGACTTCGACCTCGCAAACCAGCGAGAAAAGCACCGTGAGGTACGGGTCATGGTCAAGCCCGATTCAACGGTGGCTTCGTACTATTCCTGCGGTTTTGCATTCCTGTACGCTCCTTTTCTCTACACGATGGATTTGATCTCACCGCTCCGCGAATTGCGACCGTACTCACAAAATGTCAAGTTCCCCTTTTCTCACAATCTTGGAATTTTTCTGGGAAGTGTCCTTTATGCTTTTCTGTCCATAGTGCTCGCATATTTTTTTTTGATCCAGCAAAAACTTTCCCGTAGCGCTTCTTTGTTCCTTGCGCTTGCTTGTTTCATCGGAACCCCTTTACTTTTTTACACCTTTACGGTTCCTTCCTTTACTCATGCTTCCGATACGTTTCTTGTGACCGTAGCATTCCTGCTTGCCGTTTGGAAGAACAAACTGCAATTCGGTTTCATACGTTTTCGAAATGTTCTGCTCGGTTTTTTCCTGGCCTGCTCCGTCTTGTTGCGAAACAACAATATCGTGATTGTGCCTCTCCTCGTTTTGGGAGTGCTCTTTCTCGAACGAAAAGAAGGTTGGAAACAGGCGATTCGCACAAGTCTGGAAATTTTTGCGGGAGCACTTCCCGTCTTGATCGTTCATGCTCTTTTCAATTTGAGTCAGTATGGAAAACTGATCGCCACCGGTTATGTAATCGACATTAAACAAACAGCGCAGAAACGTTTCTTCCGGTTCTTCTGGATTTTCTTTCATCCGGTTCCGGGCCTTTACCCGTGGTCTCCCATTACTTTGATTGCATCGATCGGATTAATTCTTGCCTCGATAAAAAAGCGGCCCGAGGCTATACTCGCCCTGGTTGTTGTAACCGTGGTTATCATCAGTGTCCGGTTCGCCGCAATTATTTTTCCGGGAAGCACTTTCGGTCAGAGATTGCTGACCCATCTGTATATTTTCTGGGTCTTCGGGTTGGCAGAAATGTTCATAAGATTCAAGAAGCTTACGATTGGTTTGAGTGCGCCCTGTCTGGTGTGGACGTTCCTGCTTTTTAATACGTACTTCATTTTGACCGGCATGCGGGAAAGCAAAATCATGACGCGGAGAGGAGGATCTTCACCGGTTGTGTGGCTTACAACAGCTTTCGAGACTTATCAAGAATCAAAAGCGCAAGGTGAGACAACGAACCCGGTGGAGTTCTGGTACAAGAATTTAGGCGCCAAACCCTATCCGGTTCTCCTGAAACTTGTGACGCGATAAAACTACTTTGCAAACCGGTCCAGTGAAACCAGAACGTCTGAAGCTTCCAGATTTCCTTTGATACCTGCATCCAAAAACACATTCATTGTTTCAATTTGATTCAGACGCAGGAGACGCGCGGCCTTTCTGAGAGTAATCTTGCCATCTTTATATAGATTTCCAACATAAGTCTCAAACCCAATTCTGAGAAGTTTTCTCATGGCCGTAGATTCCTCAATCTTTTCTTCCCTTTCCACGACAGCTATTGCATCGGCGAGGTCCTTTGGGATCCGGATCGTTTTGGTTTTCATGAGCGTCTCCAGTTAGCCAGGAACGTTTTCACAGTCAAGTACTCATCATCGCTAATCATAGGCGCGAGAGATTCCAATTTCTCAAGGGCATCTTTTAAGGGAATATTCCCCTGCCTGAAGATTACGGCAATCAACACGGCCGGTGTTAGATAGGGAACTTCAAAAAGACGGAGCCTTTTTATAAATCTCTTATCATCGCTGCAAATAGCATCGTATTGGCCTGACTGAAACACATTAAACACCGCTTCCTCGCCTTTTGATCCACTGCCGGTCCCAGAACCGACGGTCAAAAGCTTCTTCTCAATATTACTCTTTACCAGTATCGAATCAGGCTGTTCGGATGCATCATCAACGACCTCCTTTTTGACAAGTGGAGGAATTACAACGACGAAACTTCGACAAACGATTTCCTTTAAAGAAGATTTAGCCAACTTGATCAGACAGTCAGAGTCCATAAAAATCTTCACGTATTACATTGTAATAAAGAGATTACACAATGACAATACAAGAATAGGGGAACAGTTAAGGACGACGCCAGGCCTTTGATTCTGTAAAGGCGCGGGCAAGTTGCAGGGGTTGATAGACGATGCTTGGCCAGAGGAAAATCTCGTTGGTGCAATAACATTCTTTGCATTCAATGGAACGGCGCAGGGCCTGAGCTTCGGTTGATTGCCAGATTTCATGAAATGTTTTTTGGCGAAGGTTGCCGAGTGGCGCATGAGTCTCGCAAACGGATACATCTCCATTCGCATAAACCACGGCGCTCAGCACGCCGGCGCGGCAAGGGACGACCTGCTGTTGTTTCTCGGCGGTGCGAATTTT
>JBKKAT010000542.1:0-10427 GCA_046714535.1 Acidobacteriota bacterium
GAAGACACATTTCTGGAGAACGCCGAAGTTACACTTGTTTCGAGCCGGCACGGATTTCTGAGCAGCAACGATGGCGGCTCTTACAAGATCGGCGATGGCAGCGCAGCGAGTGCATGCAATTACATCACAGCATTCGCGGTTTCGGGAGAAGGCTTTGTGGCCGATGCTTTCAACGAAGCCATCCGGGTTGTCGGCGGAATTTTTGACGCCGATGGCTATGACAATCAGTCTTCACAGCGAGTCAGTTTGAATGTGTACGGCGGGGGATCACTGATCGTGCCGGACGAGCTTGGAGCAAAAGGCATCAAAGAACGCGGCCGCGACGTATCGATGGGAGAATGGACTCCGGTTCCGTATGACGGCGCGAATTTCAGCTCATCTGCCGGAGCTTTCATCGTGGATGAACCGGACATTCTGAATTACTCCTACACATTGATCGGCAAAACGATAACCGTAAATTTTACGGTACAGCAGGCAACGTTAAGCGGAAGCAGCACTCCGTGGCTTGCCATCAAAATCCCGGGTGGACATCTGGCGAGCAAGAGAAGCCTGACACTCGGCGCCGCGCGAAATTTCCAGAGCAGCGCGGGAGGAGAATCCACGGGCATGGAAGTATTGCCCGGTGGCGACAGGATTTTTCTGTACCGCGGTTTCATCGCACAGTCGACCAACTGGCAGCCTGTAACCGATGAAATCGATTTGTCCGGCTCCATCACTTTCCAGATTCAGTAATCCATGTTGTGGCTCCTGAGTGTCTGCTCAGGAGCCAACATTCCCCGCGTATGAACTTTGTGGTGATTCATTCACAAAGCTCAATAACTCTGAAATTCATTATTGACTGTTATAATGCTGTCCACCTTCATGGCAGTGAATCGATTATCTGACAACAAGGAAAGAAATAGCCTCTACAATTTCTTTATAGACACAGCGAGATCTTCCTCCAATACGACTCTCGAAGACGTGATCCGGTTTGGCGTGTGGGTCATGACAAGCGAGAACTTGAATTACAACCATAGTCTTGGTAATGCAGAGATTGAATCACAGTATCTGGCTTTTTTTAGCTTGCATTTACCTTATGAATACGACAATGAAGTTTACAGACAAACAACAGTATCGGTTCCTGAAATCCTGTGTTTCCTGAAACTGCTTGAACAAAGGATCTCTAAGCGTCTCCCTGTTTTCTATGTAACAAAAGAAGCGTGGTATCTAGGATGGCGTTTTTATGTGAATGAACACACGCTCGTTCCGCGTTCTGCGATGAATCATAAATTCAAAGAATTCTTGAAACAAATCCAATGGAGCAACTACCGGGTACTGGATTTGTGTACGGGATGTGGTTGTATTGGAATATCCCTGGCATTACTGGATGATCGAATCACTGTAGACCTGGTGGACATATCTCAAGAAGCCTTAAAGGTAGCAAGAGTAAATATTGAATCCCATAACGTAAACGATCGCGTTACTGCCATACAGAGTGATTTGTTTGCAAATATCGAAGAAAGCAAATACGACTTCATCATTACGAACCCACCGTATCTGCCAACCGATGCATATAACTTTCAATGCGCCGAATATAAAACGGAGCCGAAGATTGCGCTGGAAGCCGGAGAAAAAGGTTTGGATATTGTAAAAAGAATACTCAATGATTCATGGAAATACATGAATCCAAACTCCGTTTTGATTGCTGAGATTGGATCGGCCGCTCAAGATTTCTGCATTCAGGATTATCCGGACATGCCATTTGAATGGGTGGTGACTGGTCAGGAGAAGTATTACCAGGGAAGATCCGGTGTATTCAGATTGAAGTACGGGTATCAGAACAACTGGAAAGTCACCTGAAAAAGCGACAGAGCTGATGAGGGGAACAAGCTCCAAAGTTGTCGGCAACGGTGACATCAGCTGCTTCACAATCTGTTCGCGCGTACCGGGCCGTTGATCGATCGTTCCGCGGCGTAAAACGAAAATGAAAATGGGCTGAGCCGTTTTCCAACCGGTCAACCTACTAAGGTGGGCGTGTGCGTCTCGCCCGCGGGCCTCAATAGTGCCCACATATTTTCCGGCCTCAGGCTCGCGATTCCCCAGAAGGATTTCTCCGAAACTTTCCCTCTATATATCAGGGCCACCACCGAGTCGCAAGGAGTATTGCTATGAAACGAATTTTGATTCTGTTTGTACTTTTCATCTGTCTAAATCTTTTTGCAGATCCAACAGATCGAGACCAACACTGGCGCCAATTCCAGCAGAAGGAAGGTTCCAACTGGAGTGTGCATTGGGCAAAAGCAGATGTGGTTCGATCCCTTTACGGGCGAAGCACCAGAATCTTGCCGGCCAGCGAACTTGCGGTAAACCAGTTTATCGCGGACCACCAATCTCTTTTTGGCGTGGATGATTCTGTTGACTTGCGACTGAAGGAAGTCACAGAAACCCATCTTGGGAACATCATTTATTTCAACAATATTATGCCGGCTATCCGGTATTCGGCAGTGAGCTTTCTATTCACGTGGATCGATCGAAGAGGGTAATAGCCGCCAATAGCCATGTTCATGCCGGATTAAAAGGATCACTTTCGTTCGCTCTGGATTCTTCCGGTGCAAATCGAAGTGCATCATACGGGGCTCATTATTGGCGGCGCCTGGTGGGATTTGCAAAAGGGGACCGGATTGCGGGCTGCTCACGAGTTGCTATATCGAAGTCTCAATCTCATTCCGGATGAGATGAATTTCTTTGACGTTCGCGATGCACTTGTAACCGCGGATGAAAATCTGAACGGTGGCGCAAACGTTCCTGCGATTCAGGATTCGTTCCGCCAGCACGGCCTGGAGGGAAGTGATCCGGGGCAACCGGGAACGTTTGAAATTCGTCATCTAAAAACGGCCACCGGCTTATTTCCGTACAAGGTACAGAAAACTTTCCATGCAGGAGAATTGATCCTTGTATTTGCCGGATACAAAGGAACCAATCTCACCCCGGGCTACAATATCTATCCGGTTGAGTTTGAGCTGAAAGGCCCATCCGGCACGCAGCCGGACATCTTTATCACTGCCGATGAAGTTTCCAACGGCATATATAAAGGAAGGAAAGGAGCGATTCAGGCGTACATTTTTACTGACAACAATCCGGCTCCCGGCGCATATAATCTTACACTCCGCTCCCGTCTTGGCGGCTCACAGGTGGAGTCGGTACGGAAATCGGTGACATTCGAAATTAGCCAGTAAATAGCAACAGGATATCTGCGAGATCCGGACTATCCTTGATTTTCGTTCCTCAAGCGTGAGGTTCACCGGACAATTCCCGGTAAAGCCAGGCACGCGCAAACGTCCATTCCCGTTCGACTGTAGCGCCTGAAATTTTCAACACCTCTGCGATTTCATCCGTGGTCAGCCCGCCGAAGAATTTTAGTTCCACCACGCGGCTCTTGCGTAAATCGTGCAGCGCGAGTTTATTCAAAGCATCATCCAGCATCATCACATCCAGTTCGTTTTCCTTGAATGACTGGGGAACAATGCTGAGTGATACTCTTTCTGCCTGCCCACCACGTTTCGATGCAGCACGCTTGCGTGAATGGCTCACTAGTAGACGCCGCATGATTTCAGAAGCAAGACCCAAAAATTGCGCACGGTTTCTCCAATCTACCTGTCGTTGGTTCACAAGTCTCATATACGCTTCATGAACGAGGGCCGTCGCCTGTAGTGTGTGATTCTTACGTTCACGCTTCAAGTGATAACCGGCCAGTTTCCGCAGTTCTTTATAAACCAATGGAAGCATCTCTTCCAGTGCCGCCTGATCTCCCTGACCCCATTCTACGAGCAATTGAGTGAAAGGCCGGGAAGTTGTGGGCTCGCTCATGGAATCCGAAAAACAAACATGGAATCGCTTCGGAAAGTAAGGAAAGTATAGCACGGCGATATTGCATCATGCTGCAGAAATTGCTTTCAATGTCTTTTGAGCGTTCTCCCGGATCGATTCCTGTTGTGAGCTCGACGCCAGAGCCTGCAGCAGATGTTTTGCCGGCTCTTCCCTGCCATCTTTGAACATCGCCAGCGCAAGGTTGTACGCAGGCAGACCATTTTCCGGAGCAAGTTTGCAAGCGATCGTGAATTGATCAACAGCCTCCCGGATGCGGTTTTGTTTCAGCAACCAGAGCCCCATACCATTGTGAGGCTTAAAGCTGTCCGAGTTGTATTTCACAGCAAGCTCATATTCCTTCCCGGCAGCATCATTCAAATTTGTGGAATCGTAAAGATCACCAAGATTGTAATGTGGCTCCCATGCCTCATGCGCAACCTTCGCCGCTCGCTGGAAAGCACGTTCGGCTACAGGAAATTTCTTGAATGCAGCGGAAATATTTCCCAGCCGCAACCAATCGGATAAGTTACCGCGCTGCTGCGCAAGCACTTCCAACTCGGCTTGAGCTGCATCCGGTTTGCCAAACTGCAGATACAATTCGATGAGCTGTTCGCGGATGAGAAAAGCATCCGGCACACGCTTCAAACATTCGTCATACATTTTCTCAGCAAGCTCCGGCCTTCGCGCCAGCGTGTATAACTTTCCGAGCGCTCTGTATCCTTTTATAAAGAGCGGATTGATTTCGAGTGTCTTGAGCAGATTTGACAGAGCTTCCTCAATTCGACCACGAACGCAAAGCGTATGCGCAAGCGAGTAGTAAGCTTCGCAATCCCGCGGATTGATTTCGATTGCTTTTCGCAGGTTTTTTTCCGAGGCTTCCAGGAGTCCGAGCTCCCGCTGAGCAATTGCCAGATTCACATAGGCAAAGCCCATTTCCGGATTGAGTTTGATGGCTGTTTGCATCAAGGAAACAGCGTCCTCGTATTTTCGCGAGAGAACTTTGATGGCGCCGCGCAAAGCAAGACCCAGTGCGTGCTGCGGCTGCACTGACAACGTTTCATTCAACAGACGCTCCGATTCAACGTGATTGCCGGTTATAAATTCCAAACGCGCGAGCTCTACTTTCGCGTCCATCGAACCGGAATCGATCCGCATTGCTTTTCTCAATAGATCTTTTGCGGCCGGCAGATCATTTTTTCTTGTAGAATCTTTCGCTTTGTCCATGAGTTCATTGGCTACGTTCATTTTCGTTATCCTCCGAATCAAAATATGGAATCAAATACTTTAGCTACGGCCTTGCCGGCATCACCCGCGGCTTTTCCTGCGGCGTCGACCGCACTCTTTGCTGCATTGCCGGCGGTTTTCGCGACATCTTTGGCGACGGTTTCGGCGGCCTTGCCAATCTCTTTGGCAACGGCTTCTGAGGATTTTCCAAGACCTTTTAGAACATCCTCACCCAGCTTTGTTGTGGAACGGAACAAATCGCCAAAGCCGATATCGATTCCGAACGATACTTCTGCGCCAATCAGGAGCGCGAGGCCTCCGGAAAAATCGAAGCGTAGATTTCCATCTTTAAATCCAAGATCCGCGTGAACTGCTGCGCCAACACCGCTCCACGCTTCGACACCATAATGTCCACCCACAATCCGGTTCCCATCTACACCGAGACCTCCGCCAACATCCATGCCGGCGCGCGCTCCCTCAAACATTTCAGCACCCACCGCAACTCTCGGCGCATTTTCATTTAAGCTCAATTCCGCTGTCCCGCTTGCTGCAGCTCCTGCAAATGCGTCGGTTGCCATCGCCGTCTCTGCCCCGACCGGCGCGTTGGGCGTCCGATAACCGGCCTCATAATGAGCGCGTGCTCCGATTTCCGCTTCAAAACCCACATTCATACTGCGATTGTCCCAATTGACATCGCCAAATACACGCGCTCTTGCTCCAATAAAATTTTCACCGCGAAAATACGCGGAGCCCCAGTCTCCCTGTCCTTGAAAATTCGCTTGCGCAAACGTAACCCCCCACTGCGCTTCGGCAATTGTTGTACCCCGACTGCCATAAGCAGGAAGATTACTTCCCGGTCCGAATCTTTGGCCGTACGAGTGCGTCTCCTGATTCGAATACGAAGAAGATTGCCGGTTCGGAAACCCCATGTTCAAATGTTCCAAAGCGCGGCCGGACGTTTGCTGATAAAGACCGGAAAGATCGTTTACAGCACCCTGAAGTCCGCGCAACGCCTCATACTGCGGACCCGGCATAGATCCGTTGTCTTTCAGCAGACCTTCTAAGCTATTAGTAAACTGGAGTAAGTCTGATGCGCTGTTCCCGCCGGCGTTTGAAAATGCCTGGAGAAGTTCCATAACCGTGCCAAGAGTTTTGTCTAACGCTTTCAAAAACGAAACCGGGTCCGGAAATCCTCCTTCGGGAGCCAGGGCCGCTTCCGCAGGAGAGAATTCTGCCGGTGAGGATTCATGGAAACTGAAGGCATCCCGTGCCCGAACCAGCGCTAGGGCATTCCCTGCGTTCGTGGTACTCGCAACTCCCTGTGCCGCCGTCTGAATCGCCGATTGCGCGGCTTCCTGCATATTTGAAACAAGTCTGTTGATGTCCATAAGTTGCTCCTTAATTTTGTTACTGTCGTGGAATCCGGAGTGCGTCCTGAACGGCGTAAACGAGCATTCGAGCCCGGTTTGCTGCCGGATGCTTTTGGGAAGGATCCAGATCGATCGCTTTTTTGAGATCTTCCGCTGCTTCTTCCAGGTTGCCAATCTTCAAATAAATCTCACCACGATTCGTAAACAGATTCGGATCCCGTGGCAACAGCGCGATCGCTGCTGAGTATCGCGATAATGCTTCTTCATATTTGTGTTCCTTTTGATAGATCGCTCCCAGCATGCCATGCGCATAAACATTACCGCCATCCAGGATGGTAAGCCCTTCAAAAATTCGCTTTGCATCGCGAATTCGTCCTTGTTCGTACCACCTGTATCCCGCCGCCATCAGTGCGGCTACTTGTTTTGCAGTCGGTTGAAAGTGGATGTTCATGATATTTCCTCCGGATCTCAATCAAAACTCTCTAAGACAAACGCGCGAAAGAAGCAGAAAATGCCTCATGCTCGTAAGCCGCCAGAAAAACACTGGATGCAAGATTCTGTACTGCAGGCGGTATTGTGTCCAACTGCTCGAAAGAAAAACTGTCTTGAGCGATACGCAGTGCCTCAGCTCCGGATGCTTTCGTGCTTTCCACGACTCCTGCTGTCACAGCTTCCAGACCGGAAACAAATTGATTCTGTAAGTGCGCGATGCTTCTTCCAATGATTTCCATTTTTTCCTCCATCGGAAATCTTGCGATTTCCTTTCCTGTATCAGTTACGCGCAAGCCACCGGAAAAACGCCTCAACAGTAGTGATGAGGGTTTTTACAAACCTTTTGCGCGTAACTGATGGAACAGAGAAAAAACAGTTTGGAGGGAAACATGATAACCGGAGTAGGCGGGCAATCAACATCGATACAATTTCCGAATACGGTAGAACCTGAGAGTCCAGCAGAACAGAAGTCTGAGGCGGCCGATCAAACGGCGCTTTCGTCGCAAGTAACAACGAGATCAGACTCTTTCGCGACTTTTGCAGAAGGCGCTTTTTCCGGAGTCGCGATGGCTGCGGAGCTCGCATCGCGCCTGAGCAGTACTAAGAGTCCTGATGCAGCAGCAGCGGCCGGAACGGAACCAATCGCAGCGACAACAGTCAAAGAACCGTTGTTATTCAACCCCAGTAAAGGTCCGCAAGTGCTGGAGCTGCAGAAACAAATCAATGAATGGAGAGTTCGAAACGGCAAAGAACCCATTAAAGAAGATGAGATATTCGGTCCAAAAACCGAAGCTGCGGTGAAAGAATTTCAAAAAGCCACGGGTTTAAAAGCGGATGGTCTCGTTGGACCGCTCACACGCGAGCGGCTCAGACTCGAAAACGATAAAAATTTCCAAAGCCTGGATGGAGAAATACAGGCGAGAGTTCGCAATCAGCTGAACAATCATCCAAAGGATCCTGCCGCCAGGGAAAATATTATAAAGCTCGCCACTAACGAAGACTTCGCAAAAATATCTAAAGACGGTCAGGATAATGCGTTGGATAAACTGGGCGAAAATCCCACAGATCCAAATCACGTATCGCTTGTAACGGACATCGTTCAAGACCGCGCTTATCTGGAGACGCACGGTAACTTTCAAGCTCTAAGTCCCGAGGCAAAAACAAAAGTGTTGGACCAGTTCAGTAACTCTGTTAACTCCAGCGCCCGCCAGAATCTCATCTATATAGCGACATCACGGGGGTTCGGCAAGCTTTCACCCTCACAGCAAGATCTCGTTCTCGATGTTCACCGGAATAACCCCGCTAATTCAGACGTCAATGATTATTTACGCGGCGTGATCAGCGACGCCGGCGATTCCGCATTTCATGGAATGACTGACGCTTCAAAGACACGAGTGCTCGAAATGATGGCGAAAAATGCGAACGGGCCCTATGTCAAACAGATGCGGGATTTGATGTGTGATCCGAAATTCGCCGCGATGAGCGATGCGGATAAAACGAAAGCATTGAACGTATTTGAGAACACTACGCCTGCCGGCCGCACTGCTTTACTGAAACTTATGAACAAAGAGGTCAATGGAAGTCCCGCTCTATTTTCACGTGGCGTAGGTGGATCGGGACCCACATTGTTGGATCAACTGGATCGGCTTTCTACCACACCACTTCATTCAGGAGTCGTGGATCCAGGTGGATTGCCTCAGGATCGCACGGTCGTGACCGAAGAGTTGTTGAAAGAATTAAGTGAACCAAGCAAGGAACTGAATCAAGGAAATCGTGGAACTTGCCCTGTCACAACGATGAGCCATAGACTCTCTGATAAGAATCCCGCGGAATACGCAAGAATCGTAACCGACCTGGCCACAACCGGACAGTCGAAGCTTGCGAACGGCGACAATATTCAAGTTCCACCGGATGGATTTGCTGCCGACAGCAGTGGCCGGTCGGTTAGTGAAAGACTATTTCAGTCTGCTGTAATGAACTATGGAACCGGAGGCAGTTACAAAAACTGGAATCCACCAGGCCAGCCAAATACGTCGGGACTCAGTGCGGACCAAAATATCAAAGTAATGGAAGCTCTTTTCAACAAAAAGATGGAGCGATACGCGCCGACGAATAAACAGGACCTCTTGAATCGCACAGCGGCAGAAATCAATAAAGGGAATGGTCCGATTTTGACAGGTTTCCGTTGGGGTTCGGGGAACCACGTTGTACAAGTAGAAAAAATTGAAGGAGGGCGAGTGTACTTCCGGAATCCCTGGGGAGCCAGCGCAGCAGCGGAAACCGGTGGGCCTGCGAGTCGAAAAACCGAAGATGCGGCAACTGGTCTGGAATCGATTAGCGAGGCTGATTATCTAATTCACGCCAACGACATAATCTTTGATAAAAAGGTGGTGCAGTGATGGAAATGCTATTCATACCCGCAGGTGATTTTCAAATGGGAATTTCTCGGATTCAAGCTGAGGAACTGGTTCATCGTTATTTCGGTGATGCTGAGTTGCCCTCCTCTTTCTTTTTTGATGAAGTTCCGGCGCATCGTGTTGTGGTATCTGCATTCACAATTTCCAAATACGAAACAACAAATGCAGAATTTCAGGAATTTGTAGATTCGGGCGGATATACGCGTCAGGAGTACTGGAGAGAACTGATTGCGTCACCTGACTTGAACACGGATACGACAGGATGGGAAAGAATCAAATTGTTTAAGGATCAGACCGGACATACCGGACCTAAGCCGTGGAAAAACGGCAAGTTTCCGGAAGGAAAGGGAGCACATCCGGTCCAGGGAATTTCTTGGTTTGAAGCCGTAGCTTATTGCCGCTGGAAGAAGCTTCGTTTGCCAACCGAAGCGGAATGGGAATTCGCCGCGCGCGGAAGCGATCAACGTCTGTTTCCCTGGGGAAATGATATGCAAGTTCTATCGGACTGGGGAAAGCGGCAGGCAGGTGAAACAACTCCCGTAGGAATGATGCCCGATGACAGGAGTCCCTTTGGCGTGATGGATCAGGCACGGAATGTCGGTGAGTGGGTTGCGGATACATGGCGACCTTACCCCGATTCGCCGATTGCAAAGTTTCAGGAGATATCGGATCAATTTGGAGTCGCACGCGGCGGCATGTATGCATGCGCAAACTATCAAACCGGGACTACCCGGCGGGAGAAGCGACATCGGATGAACCGCGATTCCGGGGTTGGTTTTCGTTGTGCTTCGAATTCAAAACGCTGAGGCACCACTTTCATTCGATGGCGTAGTCGTATTTCAGGAACGGATTCGCTGACAGCGCGCGCTGCAACAACTCATCCGCTTCCTTTGTTTGATTCTTCAAACGCAATAATTGTGAACGGATCGCAAGCGCCTCGGGATGCTGTGGATAAATCTTTTCAGCTTCCATAGTTTCCTGAATTCCACGATCCACATTGCCACGCAAGCGATGAATCGTAGCGAGCTCAAGATGCGCTTCGATTTCGTGGCGATTCAATTCGAGGCACTTTTGCAAC
>JBKKAT010000543.1:0-3665 GCA_046714535.1 Acidobacteriota bacterium
CCTTATGAAGGGGGAGACTAAGAGGGGGTTGGGAAAGGATCCAACCTCCCCCTTACCCCCTCCTTCATAAGGAGGGGGTAACTTACCGACTGGATTCATCTTCATTCATTCCTTCTTTTTTGGCGCGCAATAATGTGGCGGAGTGCGTGCGCCTGCAGATCAAGATAAAGTCGCACGTTGTGCAAGGGGACCAGTAATCATTCGGATCTTCCAGAATCTTAAATTCGCCATTCAAGATGCTTTTCCCAATCTCTTTCAACTGATCGAAGCCTCTGGTCACCTGTTCTTGTGTTGGGGCCAGACCATAAATTCGCAAAGTGGTGTCGAGTTTGCCGGGGGATCCCAGAGCGATGAGCTTTTGTTCCAGAGCTGTTGGGGACCCAAGCTCGCTGAAAATGTTCAAACGGAAGTAACGAAAGTCTGCCGATTCCAGCAACTGGCGGTGCTGCCGTTCCAGCTCGGGGTAAAAACAGAACTGCAGTTCACCTTTGTTGAACATGAAATCCGCGGTTTCCTTTGTCGCGGCAGCACCCCATTTCATTTCACCAATGAGCCTTTTTGCTCCATAAAAAAGCAGATCGGGAATTCCATAGATATTAAAGGTGCCGTAAGGATCATCGAGCAGCTGAATTTCCGGCATGTACCCGCGATCAGGTACTTCTGCATGTTTGAAATCATAACCTTCCGTTTCGAGATACTGCAGCAAGGTCCGCGCGGCTTTGGAGAATTGCAGCAAATAGTAGTCGACTAAAACCTTCGGTAAATAGGGCGCATATTTGCGTCTGATTTTCGATTCGGCATTCTGAACAGCTTCCTCAATCGATGTGCCGCCAAAGCGCAGTTTCAAAACCGCTTCCTTTACAACGCTTTCAGCAATCCGTCCTTTGACCAGCGGAGTCAAATCATGAGGAATCTCCGTTGGCGTAAAAGGACTCAAATGTAATTTCAAGATCCGATCGGAATAAAAAGAGAAACCGCAACGAACATACTCTTTGATCCGGCTGTAGGAGAAGCGGAGCTTTCCATCGGAAAGCGTCTTCCACAGTTCACCGGAATCCTCAATGATTCCGTCGATCGGTGCTGCAACTGCCCGGTCCATACTGTTGAGTTTTTCGGCGAAAGCCGAAGTGCTGTGCGCGTAGTCCTGATGGAGGGCATGGAACTGACGCAATACTTCTGACGGTGAATAGCGACGCACAAGCGTGGAGCATTCATGCGGGGCTGGCAAAAGTTGAGGCGTGAGACGATGTTCCAAATGCCTGGGGAATTGTTCGACGAATTCATTTTTCTCTGAAGTTTTGTGCGTAAGCAAACGGAGAACTTCCTCTATATATATGGATGCGGATTTTTTGCGCCCATCCGAGTCTGCCCGTTGATACGAAAGGTGAAGTTGTTTTTTGGCGGATCGAAGGGCCAGAGCCAGCAGCAGCAACTCCTCATCATTTTCGGAATGTCGCTTGGGAAAAGGTCCGGCTCCTGTGGTTGACCGGATCAAAGCACGCAATCCATCCGGAAGAAAGGGGTCCTCCGATGTCCGCAACGGCCAGACATCCTGATTCAATCCTGTCACGAAGACGTAATCAAAGGAGACTCCCCGCATACTCATGATGTCCCCGATGGTGACCGCCACTTCCGCTGGAGGAATCTCCATCCCGGCCGGTGTAGCGCTGAGATAATCCTTAAAAATCTCCACAAACTCATTCAGAGTGAACTCCGTCTCCAGCGAAAGATCCCCCATCCTTTCAAGCAACAGGTCAAGTTCCGTTCCTCCGGCTTCCTGAAATCGCACCGGCTCGGCAATTTCACTGACTAAATCCGATAGAGCTTGAGTAAAGTCTCTGAATCTTCCTTTTACCGGAATCTGCTCCATTTGCACTTTCAACTGCACCAGATAGGAAGCTGCACGACGAAACTGTTGGACCGCCGGATCCGCTTCATCCAGCTCAAAAATGTCCGGTAATTTTTTCTGATCATCTGCAATCGGCTTCAAGCGATGCCAGTCATCACTATTTGTGATGAATAGAATCTCCAACAGGTCGCGGATCATACCCGCAGGCGTAAAAGGTTCTCGCAATAAAGGCGAACAAAGCAATTCAAATACGAGGTTGTGATTCAAATGAGATTGGCGTGTCAGGAGTAGTAGATAAACGAAATGGCCGGAAGCGGAAGAGCAGAGAGTCTGCTCTTTGGGGATCGAATGCGGAATCTGATTTTCTCCGAACACATGCTGGAATGCCGCGCGACAGGACTCGAGCGATCTTGTGATCACCCCGATTTGGTCGAATCGTATCCCTTCGTTCAATACCAACTGCAAAATCTTCTTGGCAACCGCCCACGCCTCTTCATACGGCGACCCCACGTTGAAAATATGGACCGCCGGCCTATGGAGCGCCGGCGTCCCGCCGGCATTATGGACCGCGGACGTCTCGTCCGCACCCCTAAAAAACGTCCGCTCAATCCCCGCGCTCGCCCTTTCTGTCTCGCTCTCAGACGCCCGAACCTGCCCTCCTAACTTCACTGCCAGCGAGGCCACCGTATCAAAAAATTCCTGGGCATACTCTGCCGGATGTTCTACAGAATTAGAGGCTGCGGCAAATGGAAAATACATCCTGGCCGAACCGTCTTGCGCATGAATCTGCCGGACCAGAGTCTCTATGAGCTCGAATTGCGCAGGCGTTGCGTCATAAAAGCCGTATACATCCAGAGCCCGAATATTCTTCGTCTCCAACCAAGCCGGCGCGTATTCGGCTGCATTTGCAGAAGCGTATTGAACATTAAAAACATTTTGTTCCTGCAGGTTTTCCAAATAAGTGCGGTAAAGAAGATTCAACTCACGCAGCCCCTTCAAATTGCCGGTCCGCATCCGCATTTCCGGGTCGGAGGAAGCCTGATCAAGAACTTGCGCCATCAAATCAGGAGTGAGGAGACCATCCACCAGATCCCGGATGGTACTGATCAAACCCTTTGCGGTGCGATACGCCTGAAATTGCTTCACCCCCAATTTCCGGGCGGCGGATTGCAGCGCTAATACGAAGTAAGTCGGATCATCGAGAGCCGAATAGGGCTCGCGCAAGGAATCCATCAAGATCTCTTGCGCAAGACCGTTTAGTGAAACAATCCGAACCGCACTGAGCGAACCAGAACCAGATTCAAACAGCGCGCGTAGCAGATGCTTTCTGAGCGCGGCCGATGGCACAAGGACCACGTGCTGGTCCCGTAATGGATCTTCTCTCTGTTTGAGGCCTTCACGAAAGAAATGACAAAAATCCTTCTCAATCGCTGCAAACGAACCGGCAATTAAAACAAAGGACATTAGAATATTCTACCGCGCTTCGCGCTGCAACTTTCGATTTTCCAGATCAGAAACTATTTTGCCGGAATACGATCGAATTTGCCGGACGATTCTTCGTAGAAGACTGCGCCTTCTTTCGCGTCTCCTCCGCTCCAGTGCTTCATCCCGCCAGGTATGAAGATGAAACCTCCAGGTCCAACACGTTTCTCCCCTGCCTCATCCTTATACACGTAGGCGCCTTTGTGAACAGTGATCCAGATATCGTTCGTGTGTGTGTGCATTCCTACATCGAGGCCCGGTTTAAATTTTGTGAAGGCGCCGTAGGCTCCCTTGGTGTCATCACCCCAGAGAAGTGCCTTGGAAACGCCTGGTA
>JBKKAT010000544.1:0-3324 GCA_046714535.1 Acidobacteriota bacterium
CCGCCCTCCGGAGAATTATTTTCTGCCTGAATCTTCTTTTCGAAGCTGTTTCCAAAGTAAATGGCATCTCCGGTAAAACCGTTCTGATGGTTCTTCCAATTCTTGGAATTGAAAAGTTTTCTGTATGCGTCGAGATCTACTCCCACCAGCAGGACCGGCACCTTTTGTATTTGCACCGGAACGAACAATTGCGGTGTATAGGCCACGATCCTCTCTTTGAGCGGTAACGGCTGCAGTGCCGCGAGAAATTGCGCGGGCACTGATTCACCTTCGAGTGCCGGGAGCACGACCACATTCGGTCCGTAGTCACGAAGTTCCCGGTTCATGCGTGGGCGCAAATCCATTTGAAGATTCAACAAGGCAGCAACCACCGAAGCTCCCATGGTTACCGCCAGCAGCATCAACATTGCTTTCGACTTTTTTTGCAGCAAAGCCTGTTTCAGGAGGAGCCAGCGAAATTCTTTGCGTGTCATAAGTCCCTTAAAGCGACCGCCGGATCAAGCGTGATCGCCTGCCGCAACGGCCACAAACTGCCACACAGGATGATCAACACACCGATCGCTGCAATCAACGGCAACAAAACGAGCTTCACTTCAAACACTGATTGAAAGAGGGTGTCACTCAAGCTGACGGATAAAAAGCTACCGGCGGCATAACCAAACAGACTTCCGACTGCTCCCAGAATCAATATTTCCCCAAATAAATAAAGGAAGAGAAATGCGTTGCTGGAACCGACGGCTTTCATCAGTGCGAGTTCTTTGCGTCTCTCCAAAATCATGGAGGTTGTGGTGCTTGTCATGGTCAGGGAGGAAGCGATCAATCCGGCCAGTGAAACAAGAATCATCAGCCAGTTCACTTTCTTCACAATCTTTTCTTCCGTTTGTGTGATTTGCTTTACGATGCGAGGCTCGGCGCCCTGAAAAATTTTTGCGATGTCAGCCGCAACCTGGGTGACATAGGGCGTACAAAAATAACGTTCTGTCTCCTGGGGCGTAAGCGCTTTTGAGTTTCGCTGATGTTTGTAATAGAGACTGTTCGGAGCTGTCACGAGCGCGCTCACGTACAGCAGTTTGAATTGCCCTGGATGGCCCGTAAAATCCTGAACCGTGTCGAGTCGCGCAAAAATCTGATTTTCTTCAACACCGCCGGAAGTAAGAATTCCCTTTATTCTAAATGATTGCGTTTTGCCGGAATGAATCAGAACCACTTCGTCCCCTTCTTTCCATCCGAAGCGATTGGAAACATTCGATCCGCAGACAAGGTCAAACGTTTCCTTTGGCCATGTTCCTTGAATTTGCAGATAAGGTGCGACTTTTGGAAAATTGCGAACCGGATCCGTTGTTCCAAATTCTGTTCCGACCAGTTGAACCGTGCCTTGCTGGTGTTGGACGGTTTGAATCAGGAGCGGAGCCATCGCCAAAATCTGATTTTTCCAGAAGATCGAATTGATTCCGGCGAGTTCCGAAATGGTTAAATAGCGATCCGTCGTGATAAAGCCGGCTTCGGCATCACCGGAGACAACCGGCAGAGAATCTCCCTGCGGAACAATGATGATGTTGGCCCCGAACGCGCGCAATTCCTGTTGAATCGTATCACCGAGATTTAACGACCAATTCAAAAGAAAGGTTGCCAGACAAGTCGCAAGCGCTACGGCGCTGATGGCAACCCATTTTCTTCTCTGGTCGCGACGAAAGGAATTAAAAACAAGTTTCCACCACATAGTTTAATGAGAATGAACAGCGCCCGAATGAAATATCGATTCCTGCTGTTTCAGCTCTTCGAGATTGATGAGCAGAGTATCGCCCGTTTGTGAAGAAGGCAACGGAATTGGATTGCAACCTCCGCCCTGTCCGATGGTCGCGGGATTGATGTCTGCAGCGCAATTCAAACAAATGATCGCACCGGATTCCTGAACATATCCCTGACTTCCGCAAATTTTGCAAGCATCAAACGCAACGTAGAGTTTGTCGGTTTTCATCAGAATGAAACGAACTCCCGAATCCGGAACGATGAATCGATGCAAATTGCCATCGGATACGTTCGCGATTGCAATTTCGATCCTGCCATTGACCGGCGTTACTGCCACAGGTTCTGAGCGTGTTCTGGTTTGCCCGTAAACGAAATCGAGTGTGATGAATATTACGATCAACAAGGAGAGCGTGGCTGCTGAAGTTCGCCAGATCTTTTGACGCCGCTGCTGAGCCAGTTGCAACCTTTTTTCTGCTGCCGATTCAGTTTCCACAATGGTTTTGGGACGCCCGGGAATGACCAGATACAGCGCGGGAATCATCAATACACCGATCAGAAATAAGGCGTTGTTCTTCACGATCGGCCCGACAAGCGCCATGCCTCTTGGTCCGATGTCGATCAAACCTCCTTCCGATAACTCATGGATCCCCCCGATTACCAATTGCACGACAAAAAGGATCAATACGATTCCTGTTATTTTGAAGAAACGGCCGAGATCGATGCGAAGCGATCCTCGAACGAGAAAAATGCCGAAGAGCGTTGCCAGAGCCAGCCCGATGAGCCCTCCAAAAAAACTCAGCAAGGCGTTTGTCGTGAGGTTCACGGCGCTCAAGAAGATGACGGTCTCAATTCCTTCGCGAAAAATCATCAAAAAGACAAAAAAGAAAATTCCCCACCAGACACCTCTGGTTCCTGACTCTTCCCGGACAGCGATTTCCTCGATTTTCTCTTCAATTTCTTTCTTTAATCCGCGAGCCGATCTCCACATCCATACGATCATGGTGCTGACAAATATTGCCGCAGCAAACATCAAAATGCCTTCGAAAATTTCGCTGTTTATCGCGATCCGCTGAATCACATATGCCCCGGCTAAACTTGCTGCTAGAGCGATCGCAAGTCCCCACCAGACTGCCCCTGCAAGACCCTGTCTCCCGGTCTTCCGCAGATAAAGCAGCACGATTGCAATCGCCAGCGCCCCTTCGACGCCTTCACGAAGCGTAATGACCAATGAGGAAAACATATTATTTGGAGCCCTTCCTTTCTTTTCGACAGTTGCCGCAGTAACCGTAGATTTCGTGCTTGTGGTATTCCATTTCAAAACCGTGGCTGCGAACGATGCGCATCTGAACGTCTTCCAGCTTTGGGCTGTCAAACTCCACGATCTTCCCGCAGGTCAAGCAGATGAGATGATCGTGGTGTGCCACATTTACGTCGTATTTGGTGTTTCCATTTGCGAATTGCCGCTCCACAGCGATTCCCGCCTGCACGAGTAATTTCAACGTCCGGAAAATTGTGGACGGGTTGATGATCCGTCCTTTCTTGCGCAAATGCTCATGCAGCTCATCGATACCATAG
>JBKKAT010000545.1:0-3473 GCA_046714535.1 Acidobacteriota bacterium
GTCCAATACAAGAATGCGGCTACAGCAATTGTATGGAAAAGAGTGCAGGTTTCAAATGCAAAACAATCCGCAGGGCGGACTGATCGTTACTTTGCAAATTCCAACGAATTCCGAAATTCCTGTCACACAAAAATGATCAAAGCAATTATTGTTGATGATGAGCCTTTAGCTTGTCGTAGAATTCGCAGGCTTCTGCAAGCGGATTCGGACGTATCCGTTGTAGCAATCTGCACGAATGGTCCGGATGCCGTGAAAGCCATTGAAGAACATCATCCGGACCTTCTTTTCCTGGACGTGCAGATGCCGCGCATGGATGGTTTCGGCGTTTTAGAAGCAATCGATTTGGCGCGGCCACCCCAAATCATTTTTGTTACTGCATACGATCAGTACGCGATCCAGGCGTTCGAAGTGCACGCTTTGGATTATCTGTTGAAACCGTTTGACCGGGAACGGTTTGCAAAGGCAGTGAATCGCGCTAAAGAAATGATTCGTCAGAATCAACAGAAGGCCATTACGAAAGAACTGCTTACGATCCGTGATGAATTACGCATAAAACCAAAGTATCTGGACCGTCTCGTGATCCGAACCGGAGGCCGCATTTTCTTTTTGAAGACCCAGGAGATTGACTGGATTGAAGCGCATGGCAAATATGTCACGATCCATGCCGGAAAAGAATCGCACCTTCTTCGGGAAGGAATCAGCTCGCTGGAATCTGATTTGAATCCACAGAAATTTGTGCGGATCCATCGATCCACGATCGTAAATATTGACCGCATCAAAGAGCTGCAGCCATGGTTTCACGGCGATTGTAAAATCCTGCTAAACAATGGAACTGAGCTGATGTTGAGCCGTCACTACCGCGATCGGGTTGACGAAATGCTTGGCCGACCTCTGTAGCGTTTGTACCGCCACGTGACTGTCCGAAAAGTTAGATGGAGCGCGGACTTCCAGTCCGCAAAGACATCTAACCCTCGACGAAACTTTTGCGGGCAAGGATGCCCGCGCTCCCGCTAGCGCCGCAATTCCGGACTTTGCGGCCAGTCTCCTGTTCGGCCTGGAAATCGCCGCTTAATTGGACCTGAGTCCCACTCAAGTTCACATTTATCCCGCCTGTGTCAAGAAAGTTTACCCTTAGCGGGCTAACCCTTAAGCTCAATCCAATTCGGAGGAAAGCCACGATGAAAGGTTACGCGATGATTCTGATTCTGTTTCTGCTTGCCCCTGTGCTATCCGCACAGGTGGAAGAGGAAGTCGATGTAGGGGTCCTGGAAATTTGGGTAAAAGTTACAGACAAACAGGGGAAAGCTGTGAGCGATCTTCAATCCGGGGATTTTCAACTTTTCATAGATCGCAAACCGGCTGAATTGAAATGTTTTGATAAATCCTTTCAAGAGGCGGCGGTGGCAACGGATCCGGCTCAAAGCCGCAAGTACATTTTCTTTTTTGATTTGCTAAATACTCAGCCGGGGGATATGGAATTCTTGAAAGACAGCGTTACGCGTTTTGTTATCGATTCCTTTCACGAAAGCGACCAGGGAATGGTTTTTGCGCTCACGCCTACAGGACGGCTCGGGGTTGTGCAACAAATGACCGCCAACAAGAACTCGCTCGTACGGGTAATTCGCAAGATGAAAGGGAACGTCTCCTTGCGGCCCTCCGCAGAAGTGAATGAAAAGCAACTGCTGGCAATGTTGTATCCGGCCAACACCACGGTCCATAACGAGAACCCGTCCGCAAAGAGAGGTGTTGGAAAGCGTGATATGGAGAACATTCATGAAGCACAAAATATGGCTCGCAATTTTGCAGCGCAGGAAGAGAATCGCAGCCGTTTCACGTTGAATACTTTTACCAGCATCGCCAAACATCTTTCCGATTCTTCCGTTCACGGCCATGTTGCCTTGATTTACATCAGCGGTGGTTTTCCCATGAGTCCGGGCGAGCATTATTTTGATATGGTTCAACAGTACCTCGAAAACCAATTCCCGTCAGCACCGGGAGATTTTGCGATGGTCGATCGGCCCCGCTATAACTTCCAAAACGACGTCAAGAAAACGGTTGGCGCGCTGAATCGCATGAATGTCACAATCTACTCCCTCGATGCAAAGGGACTTCTCATGAACGCGCGCGGAGCAGAAATGAATTCGCTTCAAGCTGCCAGTGGAATGAGGACGCTCGGAGCGAACCAGCAACTTCAGGATTCCTTAATTCTGGTTGCGCACGAAACGGGCGGGCTATCTTTTACCAACCGTCAGGATTTTCGTAAAGGTCTCACGGACATCGTTCGCGACATGAATGAACAATATTTGCTTTGCGCCAATATTCCTGCTACCGGCAAGAGTGGTTACCATGAAATCGAAGTGAAGGTGGCGCGCCCTAACACCCGGATCAGGCACCGCAAAGGATACGCGGATTAGCCGCAGTTGAAAACGTACAGGTCTACGCTGACATCCTTTGCTGGCAGACCGCCCGAGTCGGTGGCGGAAGTTGTAGCGGCAACACGATGTCGATGTCGTCCGGATGTTGCAGCCTTGAAACGAACGCTAATGTGAGTCCCACTGGGATCGGTTCCGGTTGTTTTATCCAGCACACCGTGAGTTGTTGTGCTGAGTTTTAGATTCCAGGTAATAGCATCCTGATTTGTGTCGGCCAGATCAAAAGAAATCTGGCTGGCACCACCTACGCAGATTACATTGGGTTCCGCCTTCAGATTCAGTACCTGCGGAGCTTCAGGCGCCGGTCTAACGGCATCGTCACCGCCACATCCCATAAAAAGTGGAATCAGTAGCATCAAAAAGTGAAAAAGCCTATTTTTCATTGTTACTCGACTGTATAATCTAAAACTTATCCTTATTCTAATGAGTTCAGTCTGTGCAGGCAAATCAACACCTCCATCAAGATAAGAGAGTCCGGCTTCTAACAATCCTTTCCTTATTCACCTCAACGGGCACTCTGATATGTTGCGCATTGCCGGCATTATTGATTACGCTCGGCATGGGAATGACCCTCGCGTCGTTGACGGTCTCTATTCCCTGGCTATTTGCACTGTCCCGTCATAAGTCAATCGTTTTTATGGCTGCCGGAGTTCTGCTGGCTATTTCGTTTTATTTCATTTTCATCCGACCAAAGAGAATGCAAGCCTGCGAACCGGGAGGTGCCTGTGAAACGGCTGGTAAATATAGTAGATCGATATTCTGGATTAGTGTTGTGATTTACAGTATAGGACTGAGCACGGCCTATATATACTTACCTTTGAAACTTTATCTTAGCCAATGAAAGTAATTGTTGTTTTAGGAATTCTTTTCTTGTTTTTCTTGTCCGATGGATTCGCCTCGGGGCATGGTCCTTTGTTCGCATTATCGACTCCTACGAATGCCAGTGGTCAGTGGTCGATTGATTTTGCCACTCTAACAATCCGTGATCAGCACAATACCGGCGCGGTTTTTCGTAACATTCTAAGTTACGGAATCACGGAG
>JBKKAT010000546.1:0-4207 GCA_046714535.1 Acidobacteriota bacterium
GTCAGCAATCGATCGATCTCGACCCTAGCCCGTTCTTCAGGCTTCAATTCCCCACCTCACGCATGACGTTATTATAGCTGCCCCCACGCCACAATTTCCGTACCTGAGTTTTATCTTATAAAATGACTATATCCGCAAGGAGGATGTTACGACGAGAGAAAAGGTCACATACGAGATCCGCTTTCTAGGATTAGCAAGCGCTCCAGGCTCTGTCAGCTTGAAAATTCTGCAAAGTGTTGCGGAAGCTTTCATCGAAGCAGCGGAAAGAACTCTGAGGCTGGCAATCGAAGGGCGGAGTGTGAAAAGAGGCAAGGCGCCGGAGTATATCCAACAATCTGCCGATTTCATTTTGACAGGAATTGGTCAGGGTTCTACAGTTGTATTCGTCGAAGTTCCGACCCTTGAACAAACAGCCTTTCAGCATATTCGACAACTCGATTTTTGGGACCGGACTCCAAAGCCTCAAGAAACAGTTCTTTCGCTTCTATCAGTTGCGACGGAAGATGCAACGTCTGAAAGATACGACAGTGATCATTACGATACGGGAGTTCTTGCGTCCTTGTTGAACATCAAGAATTCTTTTGAAAGAGGGTTAACTTCGGTTGAAATAAAATCCATTGAAAGAAATAAAGACATCATCAGACTTGATCACTCCAGTATCAGTTCGTTTCAAAAACTCAAGAGAGTCACCCCTGAACCACAAGCAGTCATCATCACCGGTAAATTGGACGCGATTGAGCATAGTACTCGTAGTTATAGAGTGCGTTTACCTCAAGGAGCTACACTGTCGGGAGGTATAGATGAATCCCTTCTTAATCCAGAAAAACTCCGGACATTGTGGGGGAAAGAAGTAACGATCAAGGGGATTATGCATTACCGAGCCTCCGGGAAGGCTCGATTTATTGAAGCGCAAGTTATCAGGCCTTATGAGGAACAGGATTCATTGTTTCAGGCGGCGCCGCAGCAGAGATCGGTCAGTGAAGCAGTAGGCGATCTTAGAAAACGGTACTATGGTACCAACGTACTGCAGGACATTTGGGGTAAATGGCCCGGCGACGAACCGATTGACGAATTGTTGGACCTTCTCCGTAAACCAAATCGCGAATGAGCAGTTACGTTCTTGATACCAACATCATACTCGGGTATCTGAGAGAAGCACCATACGCAGCCTACGCAGAAAAGAAATTTAACGTATCAGACCCTACGAATTTTGTTGTGATCTCCATTGTAACTGTGGCTGAAATGTATTCATTAGCTTTCCGGTTGAAATGGGGAGAAAAGAAAAAGCGAACTCTGGAGGAGCTTATTCGAAAATTTCCGTGGGTGGACATCAATCAGGATCAAATCCTTAATCGTTTCGCCGAGATCGATGCTTATAGTTTGTCACAACATCCAACAAAAAAGTTAAACCATTCGGCAAGACCCATGGGTGATAACGATCTCTGGATAGCTGCCACTGCATCTGCGTTAAAGGCTGACTTGCTGACCTCCGATCACGATTTTGATCATCTTGATCCTGAATTCTTGACCCTAAGGTACATTGACCAAACCGCAAAGCCGTAGATGCGAAAAACATTCACGCCAAAGGTCTGTTGTTTACAAGGCTGAAACGAGCGTATGTAATGTCTCTGCCGAATGGAAAACTCACCAATTACTTCCACCGAAACCATTGATGTCGTCTTTTCTCCCGATTGTGAAAAGGCTTTCGGAATTACTGCCGATGGAAAAGCAATGATCTATTCACTTTCCGGCACGCCGACGCTTTTATTGGTTTCAGTCTACATGTGCAAAATTTGCCAAACGAGACATTTTATCTGTTCACCAATTCAGTTAACCAATGTTGTAATCTATTAGAGGAACTTTTGAGGACGAATGTTGTGGAAATAAAGCACTGTATTCTTATTGAAGGCTATTCCTACCGCGAGTGCTCAGCGCCGGCGAAAGAATTTATTTCTGCAGCTTCTTTCCATAATCATTCTCAGTATTCCAGGGAAGACCTGGCTCCTCTCAATGGAGTCATGGCACGCAATTATATGCGTCCGATTGCCGGGATCGTGCAGTATGCATTTGGTGTAGCAAGGAAAGAGGAAATTGACTACCGCCATCTATATTATCATCCGCCCATCACACCGCGTCAGGTCCTGGATATCGAAAAAGAAAGGATGCAGGCGCTTGGTTTTGACTCTCTGAATTTTGCGCTTACGGATCACGATGAAATTCGCGGCGCTCTGGATCTGATGGAAGAATCTCCGGAGTCTAAACACACTGCTATTGCGGAGGAGCTTTCGCTGATTTTTCAAGGACATCTGTTCCATCTTGGGATTGTCGGACTCCCCCGTAAGAATGCACAGGAGAACCACGCACAACTGCAAGCAGCAGCAAGAGGGGAACGTTTCGATGAGCTCTTTGAGTCCCTCCAAAATCTGGGCTGTCTCGTAACATTAAACCATCCGTTAGTTTCCTGGGATGGAGGGCCGCGCGATAAAATTCCCGTGGCGGATTTAATGCAACGTTACGAGTGGGCAATTCACGCGCTTGAATATAACGGAATGCGGCCGAAAGACGAAAACGATGCAGTTTTGCAATTGGCTCAAAAATGGAATAAGCCGGTACACGGGGGTGGAGATACTCATTCCACCGTGCCGAGCCCGGCGGTTGCCGTATCCCGCGACGCGCGAACCATCGCTGAATTCGTAGAAGATGGCAAAGAAGGAAAGTTACTGACTTTGCTGTTGCCGGAATATTTTATTCATCGTGATTGGAAGATTTTTTTGAGAGTGATGAATTTTATCGGCCGCTACCGGGATGTTGCCGGTTACAAAGGCGAGCCAATCGAAAAACATATTGGAAAGTTTGTTTTGCTGGATCTCATGAAATGGCCGTGCCGTACTCTTGTGAAATGCGCATCCGCTTTAAATCTCTTTCACTGATTCTCCTTCATGGTATTCTTATGACAATTCTAATGAGTTGACGCCTGAAATTAGCATGATCACGATCGAGGAAGTGAAAGAACAGATCAAGGAAATCCTGGTTAGAAATTTCCCACAGTTCGCGGACTCGATGAAAAACACCAGCGACGAGGCGCCCCTACGAAGCGCGAGGCTCCAGTTGGATTCCATCGATCTCTTGCTGCTGGTTCTGGAGTTAGAAAAAAAATTTGGTATCCGTATTGTGTCGAATGAGTTCGATGAAACAATATGGAATACCATGAACAGTTTGGCACGGGCGATCCAGGAACGGATCCTGACTTCTCACAATTTCCCGAACGAAGTTTAGTTCAGATCCATGACTGCTTCCGGAAAGGCCTGGTATGACCACAAATACCACAACGAAACAAATCTCAAAATTGTCTTCACCATTATTCCTCGACTTCCAAAGTTTTTTCATCCACCCATTGCCGTTGTAACTGCCCTGATCTTCTTCTTTCTGTTAAAAAAAGAACGACGTGCGATTAAAAATAATTTGCGGGAGATCTGTGGAAACAATTCGTGGCTGGGATGGAAGGCATTTAAGGTCTTTTATTCCTTTTGCGATTTTATTGTTTCCTATTGCTATGTCCCTTCCGCAAATCATTCAGATCTAAAATCCATGGTTTCAGGAACAAACGACGCACAGAATCAGATAATGGATTGTTTGAAAGAAAATAAAGGTTTGATTATTTGGACTGCCCACATGGGAAACTGGGAGTTTGCTTCCAGGTTATTGGAAACTCAAGGCAGGAAGATCTATGTTGCTCGCGTTGTGGAAAGCAGCAATCCTGCCGAAATGGCATTGCGAAGATTGATGGAAAATCAGGCAGTACAATCCGTTGACCTCGATCATCCTTATGCGTCGATTCAGCTTCTGCACGCTTTGCGTGGGAATCATATTGTTGCTTTACAGGGGGACCGCGTTTATCAGAATAGTGGCATGAACATCCCTTTCTTCAGTAAAGAAGCAAGATTTCCCATAGGACCTTTCGTGCTTGCATACGTGTCAGGCGCTCCAATTTTGCCTGCTGTTGTGATCCGCCGGAAATGGCTTAAATACCGCCTGGTAACCGGAGAGCCCATTTGGCTGAAAAATAACGTTGATCGCGAACCTGAGTTGTATAGAGGCTTGAAAGAGGCCGTAAAGTTTCTTGAACTTGTGCTTCGCGAATATCCTGATCAGTGGCTGAATTTCTACGATTTCTGGACTCCTTACATTTTCCGGAACGCGAAGCAGC
>JBKKAT010000547.1:0-3173 GCA_046714535.1 Acidobacteriota bacterium
TTTCAGAGCAGTGTAAGCCACCGATGGCACGGTTAATTCAACCTCCCGGACATAAAGGAAACTACACTTTATCTTGCCGTATTTTTTCATTCACCGAAGAAGAAACAGCAAAAGCGCAGTCCATCGCTTCCGATTCCGGCGCACTCTTCTTGAGCAGTCTGTTCTTTCTGGCCGTTACTGTGCGCGCATTCGACCATGTAATGAAAGGACGGGGCAATGCCAGGTTGCCTTACGTCATACCGGTTGGACAGGCTAATCGCAAGAGGGGCGCTAAGGGGCCCATCTTTCTAAATCACGTGAATTTTCTGTTCTTTCGTGTGGACCCGGAGCTAACCACATCGATTCAGGGGCTCTTTTCAAACTTGCGGGCGCAGATGGAAGCGCAGATCCGCCAATCAATACCGGAAGAATTCGCCGTCGTCTTGAACTTCTTGCGGCATTTTCCTTTGTGGTTTGTTTCTCATCAGATTAGGGACCCCAGCGGCGGCGAAATCGCGAGTTTCTATTTTTCTTATCAAGCAAGCAGTGATCTAGCAGACAGAGAATTCCTGGGAATTCCAATTTCTGATGTTGTCCACATCCCACCCGTCGCTTATCCTCCCGGATTATCCGTGGCGTTTTCGATGCACGGTCAGCGTCTAAAGCTATCACTTTCCTTCTTTGAAGAGTGTCTGAAGGCTGAAGAACTTTCCGTTTTTGAGGATTCGTTGCGAACGGACCTGGGGATAAAATCCAAATGATGCAAACCACGAGTTGTGACGTTCTGGTGGCAGGCGCAGGGCCCGCTGGTATCGCAGCCGCTGTAGCGGCAACCCGTGCCGGAGCTGATGTCATCGTGGTGGAAAGATGTGGAGTGCCCGGAGGTTCTCCAGCTGTCGCGATGGTTGGGACTATTTGCGGAGTATATCGCCGGGATGAGAGCTATTTGTGTGAAGGTTTTCTGCAAGAACTGGCCGCGTATTTAAGGGATTATTCCGGAGTCCATCCGGTAAAGATGACAGATGGTTTGCTTGTAATTCCATGCGATCCCATTGATTTTCAACATACAGCGCTGCATTTTTTGTCTGCTCCCCATCAGCTAAAGTTGCTGCTGCATAGTACCGTTACGGCGGCTGTTGCAGATGAGGCAAGGATCCGTTCTGTGGATGTGCTTGTGTGGAATCAAATGATTCGAATTTTCCCCCGGGCCATCATTGACTGCAGTGGAGAGGCCACAATTTTCCATCTTGCATCAGCCGGAACATTGCCGGAAGAGGCGCCACAGGCTGCTGCGCTTGTGGCACTGTTGGAATTAGAAAAATCTGATTATGCTTCGGAGTTCAGCCGCAATCTTGCCGTCATCCGTGAAGTCGCGAAAGCAGCAGAGAAAGAGCTCTCCGATTTGACGCAATGGATTTCATTCGTTCCCACTAAAGATCCCCGGCGGCTCCATGTCAAATTGAATCTTCCGTATCCTGACTCACCGGCTCACATGCAAGTGTCTGATCTGGAAATCAGCGGCAGATTGGCCGTTGAAAAGCTCTCTGCATTTCTCAAAACTGCTCTATCAGGCGCCAGATTGATTACAGTCGCTCCTCAGGTGGGGATTCGCAGTGGGCGGCGCGGGCGTGGCAAATATGTGTTGACCGAAGAGGACGTGCTGAATTGCAGGAAATTTGAAGATGGAGTAGCCTGCGGTTGCTGGCCGCAAGAACATTGGAGCGCAACTCACCGTCCGAAGCTCGTACACCTTAACGAAACTTCCGGCTACTACGAGATTCCTGCGCGATGCCTCATGTCGGAAACAATAAAGAATCTTTTTCTTGCCGGAAGATGTCTTTCCGGTACAGAAGCCGCATTGGCTTCTGCAAGAGTTATCGGTACTTGCATCACAACAGGTTATGCAGCGGGAAAACTGGGGGCCGGATGCGCGGAAAATATCTCGCTGGAAGAAACCATTCGTGAACTTCAAAGAGAGCAGGTAAAAAAAGATGCGTCCTGAAGAAATATTGCGCGCATCTGCCAGGAAGTGGCCCAATCGCGTGGCAGTCATAGATCATCAGGGCTCAGTCAGTTACGAAGAACTCGCGAAAGGCGCAGAACTTCTTTCCAGAAACTTAATTTCTCACGGAGTAGGAAAAGGACACGGGCTTGGTGTCCGAACAAGAAATGGCAGAGATTTTATTCTTGCGATGTTTGCGGGATTACAAGCGGGCGCTGCTATTCTTCCTATATATAATGCGCTGCCGGCAAAGGAACTAACCGAGCTTCTACAGATTGCAAAACTTCATGGAATTCTGGATGACAATTCCGGTCCTCCTTTCCCGGCGGAAGATCGCAAGAGTCTGCGAACAGATATCGGCAACGAATTGCAGTTCTACAGGACCGGACGTCCTTTCTCGGAGCCTTTGGTGGAATGGGTCCCGGATGCTGCTCTGGTTCGATTCACCTCCGGGACCACCGGCACGTCGAAAGGAGTTGTAATTTCAAATCAGGCAGTAGCCGATAGAATTGCTGCAGCGCAGAGTGCTTTTCAATTTACACCGGACGATGTTGTGCTGTCCGTCCTTCCGATGGCGTTTCACTTTATTGTTTCGCTCCTGGTTTATTTGCACGCCGGCGTAACGATCGTCGTTCATGATGGCTATGTCCCCGATATCCTTTTAGAAAGTGCGAACCGCCACCGTGCTACGTTCCTTTATGCAACTCCAATGTATTACCAGTTGCTTTCCGCTGCTTCTTCAACTCGTTTTGAAACACTGCAGCGCGCCGTTTCAACCTCGTCGTTTCTTTCTGCAGAAACTGCAAATGCGTTTTATGAAAGATACGACATTCCTGTCATCCAGGCATATGGTCTGATTGAACTCGGAATTCCGCTGATGAATGTACGGCACGCACGGGCTCATCCGGAATCTGCCGGCGAACCGATGCCCGGGTATCGGTATCGCCTGGTTACGGAAAGCGGATCGCCTGTGGAAGAGGGGATGGCCGGACGGCTTCAGGTTACCGGGCCGGGTATGTTTCAGGGCTACCTGAATCCCGAAAAGCGGGCTAGTGAAGTATTGGACAATGGCATCTGGTTCTCCACAGGGGACTATGCCACCGCTGCTGAAGACCTGATAACAATTTGCGGACGGTCTGGTTCGGTGATTCATGTGGCAGGCCAAAAAGTTTTTCCGGAAGAAGTCGAGGCC